>QVQE01000013.1 GCA_003584865.1 Methylococcales bacterium | reverse complement strand
TAACTAATAATCATAAATTTTAGGAGAAGCTATCATGGCTAAAGTACAAAAATCAACCGACTCTTCTAGCTTAGCAGAAGTCGTAGACCGTATTCTTGACAAAGGCATCGTTATTGATGCATGGGTTAAGGTTTCATTAGTAGGTATCGAATTATTATCAATCGAAGCTCGCGTTGTTATCGCTTCTGTTGAAACTTATTTGAAATATGCTGAAGCGATTGGCTTAACTGCTAGCGCTGCAACACCAGCATAACTAAATTGAAGAGAAAAAGTGCCTAGTTGTTGTCTTTTCAAACATACGGGCACTTCCAACTTCCTCAAGCCCACTGCTTGGGGTTTGTCATAAAGAGATAACCTAAGGAGAACACCCATGGGACGTTTCACAGATGATCTGGCGCAATTACGAAGTCACATTGATAGTACTCGTGAAGACCGCTTATCTGAACAAAATGCACGGATTTTTAGTGTAAAAGCTCAGATATCTGACTTTGCTGCAACTCGCGTAAGCAACGGAATACAAGATGCTAATGCACGAGCAGCGTTTGTCAACAATAATGCGAATGACGTTAATCGTTTAGTAAATTCATTTCATAACTTTCGTCAAGTGTTTGGGCGGCAGGGGCGCGAAGAGCGAGCCGCTTTTGTAAATGACCTGTCAAAAAATACGTTAGATTTACTGACTGGCTTTAATGTTGATCACAAAAATGCGGCTGAACGGGATGCAAAAGCAAGAGCAGACTTTGTTTCGGTCAATAAAAGCAGTGTTGGTGCCTATATTAATGAAGCCGCACAAGATAGAGCTGGTGCTCATGCTGCTTTTTTCGGCACAGGTGCCGCTAAAAAAAAAACAGCATTCATAGCATAGCGATTCAACTTGTTGATGAGACTACAAGTAAGACTGATGAAAGTACGCAAGTACAATATGAAGAGCCAGGCATTGAAAAACAGCATTATCTGCCAGAAGCTGTAGATCTGACAGAGTCGTCTTTATCTTCATCAGGCTCAGACATCATCGAGTCATTAGAAAGTGCAGAAGTAAAGAAATCGAAAAAATCAGCAAAACATCACGATACATCCTTAGGAAAAAAGTAAAGCGTGACTTAATTCAAATTAAGAATAAGTGCTGACCAGTATAGACCTTTAGTCTTTCAAAAATACTAAAGGTCTGACATACTATACCTACAGTTATATTAAAGATTTATATTTAAATGCTAGCAAGGCTAAATTCAGAATGCTTACATTCATAGCAACAGCATTTAATACCATCCGTTTTTTTAATTCCTTGTTATCAGGAAGGACAGGTGCCATTTTGGCTCAGGAGCGTTTATGATTAGTAATAAAACCGTTTCAAATTCACATTATGAAGTAAAAGATGATCTTATCGTCCCAGAGGCGAGTAACGGTTTTGTCGTTACGCATTATGTGAAGGAGATAATAGATCGATCGTTGGTTTATTTAAATGCGGGCTATCCAGTCCATTTTGCAGGGCCATCAGGAACAGGAAAAACAACTTTAGCATTTCATCTGGCTGCCCAGTGGGGTCGTCCCGTTACTTTATTACAAGGTAATCAAGAGTTTGTAAGTTCCGATTTAACAGGGAAAGACGTTGGCTATCGCAAAAGTAGTTTAGTTGATAATTACATACACTCAGTATTAAAAACTGAAGAGCAGATGAGTCGTATGTGGGTCGACAACCGTTTGACGACGGCTTGCCGGAATGGCGATATGTTGATCTATGATGAGTTTAATCGTTCGAAAGCTGATACAAATAACGTGCTGTTGTCCGTTTTATCAGAAGGTATTTTGAACTTGCCTGGTTCGCGTGGTGCTGGAGAGGGCTATCTGGATGTGCATCCTGGCTTCCGTGCTATTTTTACCTCTAACCCTGAAGAATATGCCGGTACGCATAAGACCCAAGATGCATTGATGAATCGCATGATCACAATTAATGTAGGTCTTGTTGATCGGGATACTGAGGTTCAGATACTTCATGCTCGCTCTGAATTAGCTCTTAAAGAGTCTGGATACGTTGTAGATATCGTCAGAGAGTTACACGGTAGTGACCACGAATCAAAGCATGGCTTACGGGCGGGTATTGCTATTGCTCGTATTCTACAAATACAAGGTATGAAGCCGCGTTATGGCGATAAACTATTCCACTCTGTCTGTTATGATGTTTTGAGCATGGAAACTGCTAAAATACAACATGCTGGACGCTCCATATTTCATGAAATGGTTGATGGTGTGATTCGTAAGTATTGTCCACCAGTGGGTTCAGAAGCTATCAAAGCATCTACAAAAATAAAAGCAGTAGAGTAAAAATCATGGCTATAATCACTAGTCCACCACGCACAGTTTCAGATATAAAAACACACTCTGGACGAGTCAGTCGCGATCATCAGGTCTATCGAGACTATTTTCAGGTCGGCGCTCTTGAGTTAGAGCGTTGGCGCAGAGCCAAAGAACGTGAAGTGGCTTTGTCAAGAATTGCCAGTATTAATACTCGCATAGCAGAAATTGATAAAGAAAAAGAAGTGCTACTGGCAAGTGCTACATCTGCCTGTGAAGAGATTTATAACAAAGGAAATCCAGAGGCATCTGAGAATAAAAAATCTTCTGGCTTACGAATCAAGTATTGAGGTTGTTGTGATGCACAAAATTCATAATGTTGCTCATATCCGCACGATGCGTATGGCGAAGAGTTATCGCGCTTGTGTTAATCTGACCGGCAAGTCACAAATACTTTCTGATTTTGGGCGTATTTGTTCAGAAGAGTATCAGCGCTTAAATCGCTTGAGTCAGGTGAGTCATAAAAAGCATTTATTAAGGAGAGTTTTGTGAGCACTGATAAACTAAGAAACAGTCGGGCAAAAGTGCTTTATGCACTTTGTGTTTCCGACGGTTTAAAGCCTAGCTATCAAATGCAAGGTCTCGAATCAGCAGCTGTTTATGCCATAGATCAGGATGGCTTAAGGGCAGTGGTTAGCGATACGGCTAGTACCCGTTTACGTCCAGATAGACGAAATATCAGTGCACATCAAGCAGTATTGCACTCATTGACAGAAGATAGGACTGTATTGCCCATGCGTTTCGGTGTTATTGCTCGAAATGCTGAGGCAGTAGAAAAACTCCTAATTGCTAATCAGGAATCGATCAGAGAGCATTTTGAGCGCCTGAATGGGCGTGTAGAAATGGGTTTGCGCGTTTCTTGGGATGTAGCAAATATTTATGAATTTTATGTTGCTAATCATCCAAGCTTGAGACAGGGACGTGATGAAATCTTGGATAGAGATGCTAATAATATTGATCATCGCGATGAAAAAATTCGACTTGGAAACCTGTACCAATCATTGCGGGATGCCGACAGAATAGAATTCACCGAAAAAGTAAAAGAAGTGTTGTTCGATTATTGTGAAGATATTGTTGAAACAACGGTTAAGCGGGAAAAAGATGTAATGAATTTGGCCTGTTTAGTCGAAAGAGACAAGCTTGACGAGTTTGCCAAAGGCGTTTTTGAAGCATCAAAGCTGTTTGATAACGTCTATTTATTTGATTATACGGGACCTTGGGCACCGCATAATTTTATTACATTGGATTTGCATGCGCCTACCGATAAAAAGAGCACATTAACGAGTGTTAAAAACCATACGCAGTAAAAAGGCTATGCCATGTTCTTAGTTGACGACATATTATTCTCGCCTGTTAAAGGGATCAACTGGATTTTTAAAAAAATTCATGAGCTGGCAGAAGAGGAATTGTCTGGAGAAGCCGATCGGATTCGTGACAATCTCACAGAGCTTTATATGCAATTAGAAACAGGTGAGATTACCGAAGAAGAATTTGAGCAGCAAGAAGCCGTACTGCTAGATCGATTAGATGCACTAGATGAAGAAGATGATTTAATAGGCGACGAAGACGACGAAGACGACGAAGACGAAGACGACGAAGACGAAGACGACGAAGACGACGAAGACGACGAAGACGACGAAGATGATGAAGATGATGAAGATGATGAGGGGATATGAAGCCAATGATCTACCCCAAGTTTCTACAGGAAGGCTCGCTAAAGCTGGTCTTCTTTGGCGGTAAAGGCGGTGTAGGAAAGAGTACATGCGCAACTGCCACTGCTTTAAAATTAGCAAAAGATCAACCGGAACATAGTTTTTTGTTAGTCTCGACTGACCCCGCGCATTCTATCCTGAATATACTTTCTACTTTGGAGTTTCCAAAGAACCTAGAGGTTCGTGAGTTAAGTGCAGTCGCTTCATTGCATGAATTCAAAATGCGGTATGATGCTTCCCTGAAAGAAATCGCAGAACGTGGAACGTTTCTAGATCAAGCTGATATTCAGAATCTAATGGATACCGCTCTTCCTGGTATGGATGAATTGGCGGCCTATCTTGAAATTGCCGAATGGATTCAAGAAGATAATTACTATCGAATCATTATAGATACCGCTCCAACAGGTCATACATTGCGACTATTAAATATGCCAGATTTGATTCATCGCTGGTTAATTGCCTTGGATACACTACTTGCTAAATATCGATACATGCGAAGTCATTTTGGCGGTGATAAGCAATTGGATCATTTGGATGTTTTTTTACTGGACATGAATGATTCACTAAAATCAATGCATACCTTAATGATAGATAAAGAGCGTTGCAACTTTATTTTAGTTATGGTTGCTGAATCCATGGTTGTAGAAGAAAGCATCGATCTCGCTAAAGCCTTAAGTAAACAAAAAGTATTTATGTCTGATCTGATCGTTAATCGACTGACACCCAAAAGTGCTTGCCAAACATGTACTACAGAAAATAATAGGCAAAAGCTGGCTCTAAAAAAAATCATTTCAAGTTTGTCTGAGCATACGTTTTGGACGCTGCCTTTGTTGGTTGATGAACCTCAAGATAAGCTACTGGAGGTTCTTTGGTCTGAATTAGGTGTGCTTGACAAGGATCTTGAGATGCCAATGGCTATTTCCAGTGAAAGTAAATTGCACTTACATGTAGAAAGCCCAATTCAGTTACCGGTCAATAGCTCAAAGTTAATTATTTTCGCAGGTAAAGGCGGTGTAGGTAAGACAACCTTGGCATGCGCGACTGCATTACGATTACAAAATACTTATCCGGAATTACGTATTTTATTGTTTTCCACAGATCCTGCTCATTCCATTGGCGATTGTTTGGGGTTGAGGGTACAATGTAGTCCTACAAAAGTAATTTTAAACTTGGATGCTCAAGAAATAAATGCAGAAGCCAATTTTGAAAAAATTCGTATGGATTATAGAGAAGAATTGGAGGGTTTTTTACGAGACACTTTGCCAAATCTGGATATTACTTTTGATCGTGAAGTGCTAGAACGCTTACTTGATCTAGCTCCCACCGGATTAGATGAAATCATGGCGTTAACCACTATCATGGATCATCTTGATAGTGGTCGCTATGATATGATTGTTGTGGATGCCGCACCCAGTGGGCATTTACTGCGTTTGTTGGAATTGCCTGAGTTGATCCGAGATTGGCTGAGAATTTTTTTCTCATTGTTACTCAAATACCGTAAAATTATACGTTTTCCACTTTTATCAGAACGATTGGTAAAGCTTTCGCGCGAATTAAAAAATCTACGTGTACTATTGCAGGCGAGTGAGCAAACTGGGGTTTATGCGGTGACTATCCCCACCCATTTGGCATTTGATAAAACCAATGAAATGACACAGGCTTTACAGCGATTAGGTATAAATATTAAAGCACTAATTATTAATCAAATGACGCCTGCAAGCATCTGTAAGTTTTGCCAAGCTATTGTAAATCACGAATCAGAACAGTTAAAAAGTGTTCATGAAACATTTCCTGACTTACCGATAGCTTTGGTTTTTCGGCAAAATGACCCCGCAGGTTTAAGCGAGTTGAGGAATTTGGGTTCTGCACTTTATATAGACTGTCAGGAGTAGTTATTATGACAAACAAGCAATTTCAGGATGAAAAGGAACAAGTTTCTCTTTGTGAGGCCTTGGATCGTTTATTAAATAAAGGAGCTGTTGTCGTTGCAGATGTCACCGTTTCAGTTGCAAATATTGATTTGATTTATTTGAGTCTACAGGCTTTAGTGGCTTCAGTTGAAACGGGAAAACAATTACGGGGAAGAGAATAATGTCAAAGAATCAATTATTATCAACTCGTTCTAAAGTTGATGCGGTTCCTTTTATTGCACAGCAATTGGTTGCTGCAAATACGCCTCGAAAATTGGATATTGATGGGGATCGAGT
The DNA here is from genome assembly GCA_003584865.1 of Methylococcales bacterium. Taxonomy (GTDB): domain Bacteria; phylum Pseudomonadota; class Gammaproteobacteria; order Methylococcales; family Methylomonadaceae; genus Methylobacter_C. The sequence continues at coordinate 16,221 of QVQE01000013.1, read as the reverse complement.
TCGTAATGGTTTAGCACAACTTGTTTTAACGTTAGTTAAATTATTACACGAGCTTCTTGAACGACAGGCCATAAGAAGAATGGATTCTGGTTCGTTAAGCGATGAAGAAATTGAACGGTTAGGAATGACTCTGATGCGTCAAGCAGAAGAGTTGGATAATCTACGAGAAGTCTTTGGTCTCAAAGATGAAGATTTGAATTTAAACCTAGGTCCTTTGGGCCGATTATTATAAAAAATGAGTTTCATGAACAATCATACAAAATTATTTTTGATTATTTATGAGTATAGTCTTTGTGTTTTCTTTTTAAAGGAGTTTCATCATGGTTAATGCTTCTACAGACAATAACACTTCAACCCATGGACTCCTATTGCGTATGGGTAATGCTTGGCTCGAGCAAGGAGAACTTCGGCAAGCCATAGGCGTGTTTCTAAAAGTTGTTGAGGAATATCCTGGTAGTGATGAGAGTAATGTGGCGAAATCAGCTTTGCTGACTATTGCCCAGCGTTATGAAAAAGAGGGTCAATTAAGGTTGTCTTTGGATATTCTTGAAAGACTGGATAACGCAACCAATTAAGTGCAATAAAATTTATTCCCCACTGTGGATTATTTAAGCAGTACATTATGAATGCGACAATTAGTATGAGCTATTTGCCTATCGGGAAAAATGTGCAAGAGGATTTAAGACCTATCGGTCGATTACTGTAAGGATTTACGTCATGAGCGACAATAAAAAATTAACCCACTCAACAAACTCGACTACGGTAGCTGATTTGCTAGAGCGGCTGTTAGATAAAGGTATAGTCATAAGTGGTGATATTCGTATTCGTTTAGTTGAAGTCGAATTACTTACACTTGAAATCCGCTTATTAATATGCTCTGTCGATAAAGCATTGGAAATGGGATTAGATTGGTGGACAGGTAATCCTGCCTTTGATTCCAAAGCTAGAGCACCAGCATCACCCAATTTAGAGCTGGAAGATCGTCTTAAGCGTTTAGAGGATAGATTAGAATCAGTGTTACCTGTGATCGAAGAAAAACAGACCTAAGGATGGTTTTTTATGCGAGCATTAATTTATTTTCCAATTATTCACAGTCCTAAAGATCTGGGTTCGTTGGGTAAAGCAGCGAGTGATCTAAGAAGCAATACGCAGGAGAATAAATATCTTGATGCTGTCAAACAGTTTTGGGAAATCGTAGCCAAAACCATTGAGGGTTTGGAGTTAGATTATAGTGGCTTAAAGCTTTATCAGGATGGTTTGCCTGTTTGTGGGAAAGAAAAGGAAATCGTTGCTGAGGTCGCAGAGTCCGGAAGCGAAAACCATAGGCTACTGCAAACTTTAAATCAAAAAGGAGCTGTGCTTATGGGGACAGAGTCTCCAGAGCTTTTGGTTAAAGAACGTGAATTAATGATGCAAATGCTAAATCCTACTGGAGGAGTAATGGCGGATTCTTTAGAAAAAGCGCAGACCTTATTAAATCAGCGAGATGAATATATAGCTCAACGAATTGCTCAAACATTACAGAACAACGAAATGGGTATACTTTTTCTTGGACTCATGCATGATATTGAAGCAAAACTGCCAGAAGATATTTTTCTTATTGAACCGCTAGGTAAGCCAAGTGTTTTAAGAGGTGGAAGCTAATTACTAAGTTTATAACCTTTGCGGTGTAATCAATTTAAAATTGAGTTTACTGAGCCATGATTGCTATAATGGCGAACTTAAAAGTTCAGCAACGAAACAAAATGTCATTTTATTTGAGTAGTCAATAGCTTGCACGGCTTCTTGGCGTTTGTTTCTAGGTGCGTTGTTATCACTCGTTAATTAAGATAACTAATCGATATATATCTATCCCATGAAACCAAGTAGTTCAGGTCACATCCTAATCATAGATGACAACAAAGATATTTGTGATTTGTTGGCACATCTTTTGGAGCATGCTGGCTATAAAACCCAACAGGGTTACGATGGTAACACTGCAATAAATTTATTGTCACAGTGCGAGCCTGATTTACTGCTTCTCGATAGTGTTATTCCTGAACCTAATGGGATGGTCGTATTGGCTAAAGCCCATAGCATGTACCCGCAACTTCCAATTATTATAATTACTGGCACAGCGGGTATTCTAAGTGCAGTTTGTGCCATCAAGGCGGGTGCCTGGGATTATCTGCCAAAACCTTTCGACAATAATCGAGTCTTAGAGTTAGTTAATCGTGCTGTGCAAACACGCGGTGGCAAAAGAGATATAAACAGCCTACCCAATAGAGATTTTTATGCTCGAATTGGCGAGTCAATGGGTAGAAGCCCAGAAACTCAACAAATTATAAAAGATATTGTTTGTGTGGCGCACACTGACTTTTCTGTTATTATTCAAGGTGAAACTGGAACCGGCAAGGAAATGATTGCCAGAAATATTCATTTATCAAGCAAGCGATCGACGGAAAAATTTATTCCTATTGACTGTGGTGCAATATCAGATTCATTAATCGAAAATGAATTGTTTGGTCATGAAAAAGGCTCTTTTACAGGCGCCGATCACGCCTCCATAGGTAAGTTTGAAGCCGCTAATGGTGGTACTTTATTTCTGGATGAAATCGCCAATATGACGTTATCCGCACAATCAAAACTGCTTCGGGTGTTGCAAGAGCATGTTATTTATCGTTTAGGTGGCGTAAAAGCTATTCCTGTTAACGTTCGTATACTGGCTGCAAGCAATGAAAACCTGTTGGATGCGGTCATTAGAGGTAAATTTCGTGAGGATTTGTATTATCGTCTTAACGAATATGTCATTCATATCCAGCCATTACGTGAACGTCCAGAGGATATATTGTATTTAGCAAATCTTTTTATGAAAGAGGTTTGCACTGAACTTGGCATAGAGCTGTTGACCTTTTCAAATGAAGTTAAAAAATTACTGTTAAACCATAAATGGACGGGTAATGTTCGAGAACTACGCGCTGCCGTTCGGCGCTTAGCTTTAATCTCCCGTGGGGAAGAAGTTGTTGTTGAAGATTTAAATTTTTTATTCGCTAGTCATCCTTCTAAACCGTCCAACTTAGTTTCATATCAGGTCGAAAACGCTGAGGATACAATAGATACAACAAAGTTGAAAGAAGATAATCTAAACTGGTCATGTTTAAACCGCATAGACTACGGTGAGTATAAGAATTTGTCTTTGAAGGAAATTCGTCGTATCAATAACGCTAAAGTAGATAAATTAATAATTCAATCGGTTCTAAAAGAAACCGGAAACAATAAGGCCGAAGCAGCACGGCGTTTAAATATTGATTACAAATCACTGTGCTCTAAACTTAAAGAGATAACTAAATCCGAGGTAAGATAGCAATGATAAGTAAAAAAGGTAACTTGACCGGGAATGTAGAAGGCATTTTGCGAGGACTAGGCGATTTAGTAGAAAAGCTGGGTGAACTAGCCGAAAAAGGAGATCAATTAAAACGCAGTGGCGTTTTTGATATTGATACAGGAGGCGGCAAAGATGCTAAGGCGGTCTACGGCTTTTCGATGAAAATGGGTTTGAATGGTAATCAGGAGCCGCACATTGAACCTTTTGGAAATGTTCATCGTGATGAAAAAACAGGTGAAACCACGGTACAGGCAGTGTCTGAACCGTTGATTGACATTATCGAAGAAAGTGATCATCTTTTAGTGTTGGCTGAAATGCCGGGTGTAGCTGACGGAGACATTCATTTAGATTTAAACGGTGATATTTTAGTGCTACATGCCGAAAAGGGCAGTAAGAAATATCACAAAGAAATCGTCTTACCGCATGCCTTTGAGAGTAATTCAATGGAGCGTTCTTGCCATAATGGCATTTTAGAAGTCAAGCTAAAACAGTGAGATGCTCATGACTAAAGAGCTTAAGCTTAAGGTTACTGAAGCCCTGTCCAAGGATACGGGGCGTGGTTACGCACGTATTGATCCCTCGGATATGGCAAAGTTAAACTTGGCCGTAGGAGATATTGTTCAGGTATCAGGATCAAAAGGCAGTGGCGTTGCCAAATTAATGCCAACATATATTGATCTGCGCGGCAAAGACCTTGTGCAGTTGGATGGCTTGACCCGGCGTAATGCTGCTCTGAGTTTGGACGAAAAAGTTCTCATTGAACCGGTCACCTGTAAACAGGCAACTCGCATTGTGCTTATTCCCACTACGATTACGCCCAATCCACGTGATTTAGATTACATTGGTAGTCTACTTGATGGCTTACCCGTTAAAAAAGGTGATCTATTACGTGCTCATTTGTTTGGTAGTCGTTCTGCGGAATTTAAAGTCGAAAGTACAGTACCCGAAGGTGCAGTACTGATTAATCCCACGACAGCACTCGTTATCGGTGGCTCAAAAGAAAACAAGAATGCTACAGGAAATGCGCAACGCCTGTCGTATGAAGATGTCGGCGGATTAAGAGGTCAGGTACGACGTATTCGGGAAATGATCGAACTCCCCTTGAAATATCCTGAAGTCTTTGAGCGCTTAGGAATAGATGCACCAAAAGGCGTATTATTATCGGGTCCCCCTGGCTGTGGTAAAACACTTATTGCACGTATTATTGCCCAGGAAACAGACGCTCAGTTTTTTACTATCAGCGGTCCCGAAGTCGTACATAAGTTTTATGGTGAAAGTGAAGCGCATTTGCGTAAAATCTTTGAGGAAGCGGGGCGAAAAGGCCCCAGTATCATTTTCCTTGATGAGATTGACTCTATTGCACCCCATAGAGACAAGGTTGTTGGTGATGTTGAAAAACGTATTGTTGCTCAACTATTGGCTTTAATGGATGGTTTAAAAAGTCGAGGTAAAATTATTGTTATCGCGGCAACCAATTTGCCCAATGCGATTGATCCCGCTCTACGACGTCCTGGACGTTTTGACCGGGAAATTTCTATCCCTATTCCAGACCGTGAAGGCCGGCGTGAAATTATCGAAATTCACAGCAGAGGAATGCCTCTAAATGATGATGTAGAACTCAACATTGTTGCTGATGTAACTCACGGTTTCGTCGGTGCCGATCTGGAAGCCTTATGTCGTGAAGCAGCGATGAGTGCCTTGCGACGTCTCCTCCCCGAAATTGATTTCAGTGCAGCCGAAATACCTTATGAACGTCTTACTGCATTAACAGTAACGATGGATGACTTTAGATCGGCTTTATGTGAAGTATCCCCGTCAGCTATCCGTGAGTTATTTGTGGATATTCCAGATGTACGCTGGAAAGATGTGGGGGGGTTGGATGATATTCGCCGTCGCTTGATCGAATCCGTTCAGTGGCCTATTAAATACCCTGAACTTTATCAGCAAGCGGGCGTGAAACCGCCTAAGGGCTTGTTATTAGCGGGACCTCCAGGTGTTGGTAAGACGTTAATTGCAAAAGCCATCGCTAATGAAAGTGGCGTGAATGTCATTTCAGTTAAAGGCCCAGCACTGATGTCTCGTTATGTGGGCGACTCTGAACAAGGCGTGCGGGATTTGTTTCACAAAGCCCGTCAAGCAGCACCCTGTATTATTTTTCTGGATGAAGTTGATTCTGTAGTGCCCGCAAGAGGCGAAGGCTCAACAGACTCGCATGTTGCTGAGCGGGTATTGAGTCAATTCTTATCAGAAATGGATGGTTTGGAAGAGCTTAAAGGTGTCTTTGTGATGGGCGCGACTAATCGTGCAGATTTGATTGATCCAGCGATGCTTCGTCCTGGGCGTTTTGATGAAATCATTGAGCTAGGCTTGCCTAATGAAGAGGCGCGTAAACAAATTCTAGCGGTACATTTACGTAATAAACCCCTAGGTGAAAACATTTTCGTAGATAAATTGGCTGCTCGTTGTTTTAATGCGAGTGGGGCAGAGCTTGCTGCTGTTTGTAATCGTGCTGCGTTATCCGCTTTACGTCGTGCAGTACAGGCATGTAAAAGCGATGAGGCACCTAATAAATTAACCGTGCTTATAGAGCAGCATGATTTTGATGAAGTTATTGCAGAGATGTTTGGTAAAGAAGGAGAGGGTTCTCAGTGAGTGTAAAGGCTGAATCACCTTTTGCTTTATATCTTTATGGTTTTACCTTTCCAGGGACAGTTGTACCATCAGTTTTGGGTGTCGATGATGAGCATATACTCACCCATTATACGTCCTCAGGATTAAATGCAATTATTAGTTCAGTGGCATTAATTGATTTTACCGGTGATGCCGGTGAAATCAATTTACAGAATGTTGCTTGGCTAACGCCTCGAGCTTGTCGTCATGCACTGGTTATTGATAAGCTGATGGAGCAGGGTGCTGTTTATCCCTTATCATTTGGCACCTTGTTTTCCAATGTAATGGCACTGGAACAGGAAATGAAAAGCCGCGCCAATGTTGTATTAGCTGCATTGCATCATGTATCAGGCTGCCAGGAATGGTCTCTGGAAGCAACACTTGATCGTAAAAAAGCGGTTGATTATTTGTTAGTTGAAGGTCTGCAATCTGGGCGTTTTACATTACCTGAAGGCACAGGTCGTCGGCATCTTGAAGAGCAGAAATTACGCAGGAATTTAGCGTCTGAATTAAATGATTGGTTAACACAATGCTTAGCGTCAATTCAAGACGAATTACGTTCACTAACACATGACTTTCGCTCACGGCGAATAACAGACGATAAGGTTTTGCATACAGCCTATTTGCTCCCGATTGAAAACGTTGCTGCTTTCCAGCAACAGGTTAGCACCATCAGTAATCGTTTTGATGCTTATGGCTTTAGCTTTCGAGTGACGGGTCCTTGGGCTCCTTATAGTTTTTAGCAACTTGCCAACTTATGAGTTTTTTACTGTATGGTATTATTAACGAAGCTTCATCGTTAGCTATTGAACCTACTTTTACACTGATTAAATCGGCAGAACTAGCTGCTGTAGCCAAGGCTTGCGAGAATGAAGTTAGCCGAGAACCTGCTCTGGTTTTAGCTTATGGTGAAAAGGTGATGAATATTCATCAACAAACCACCTTGATTCCCATGCGCTACGGTAGTATTTTAGCAGACGAAGAGACCATAAAAGTACACTTACAAGATAATCAGTCACGTTATCAGGCTCGTTTGGTCGAGCTCAATAATTGTGAGGAAATGGGCGTACGCCTATTACTTGAACCCTTTTCTGATAGTGACACGAGTCCTCAGCAACCCGTGAGCGGACTAAGTTATTTACAGGCACGAAAACGCGCTTATGCCATACCAGAACAGGCTGAACAACAAGCGGTATTTCTGGAAGATGTATTGTCAGGACTTTATCGTCAGCACTGTGCAGCTATCAGTGTTTTTAATGGACAACAGACTTATTTGTTAAGTTATTTAGTGCCTCGTAGCAATCTACCCGCTTTTCGGGAACGCTTGAATTCAGTGGTAAAAAGCATAACAAACCTGGGTTCCATTAGCGGCCCCTGGCCTCCCTATAATTTTGCTAATAACTAAATCTATCGAGCTCAGACGCTACTATCATGTCAGAAAATCCAATAAAAAATAGCTTTCAAATTCAGTACGAGATGCTGCTAAATGCTATTCCTTCTTCTGTTTTAATGGTGGATAGAAAGCTTCAGATACTCTCAGTTAATGAGAATTTTTTAATAAAAAGTCAACGTAGTAAAGATACTACCGTTGGTCGTCCTTTAGCGGATGTATTTCCTCTTGTTATTTTACAAAGTACCAACATTGAAGAAAGCATACGTAATGTGTTTCATTCCGGCATCGCTGTTAAGGGGCAGAAAATGACTTATCGTGCCCCCGGCGTTCCGCTTCGTATTTATTACTACTCTATTTTACCCATCCAAAGTGATCAAATCATACTCATTATGGAGGATGTTACTGAGCAGTTTCGTCTTTCTGAAGAGGTTCGTCGAGTAGAGCGGCATTTGGCGTCAGTCGTCGAAAGTGCAAGTGATATTGTACTTTCAACCGATATTGATGGACGCATATTAACATGGAACTCTGCGGCAGAAAAACTATCTGGACTACCAACGCAGGATGTTTACGGGCGTTACTTTTTTGACTTCTGTGACGCAAATCAAAAACAGATGGTGGAACAAATTTTTCAGCGCATGAAAACCAGCAACGCTGCTCACACTACAGAATTTAATTTATTAACACCTAGCAATAGTGGAACTATTTTAATCTCCTGGGTATTTTCACCCATGAAAGATGATTATTCCAAGACTGTCGGTACTGTTGTGGTGGGTCGAGATTTAGCTGAGCGGCGTAAACTGGAGCTACAGTTACGCCAATCGCAAAAACTGACAGCCTTAGGTGTTATGGCTGGAGGTATTGCCCATGAAATTCGCAATCCACTGGCTATTTGTTCTTCGGCGGCACAATTTTTACAAGAAAATCAAATTTCCGATGACTTTCAAAAGGAATGTGCAAAAAAAATACAAACCAATATTCAAAAAGCCTCAGCCATTATAGAAAATCTACTTCGTTTTGCCCGTTCATCACTTGATACAGAAATGATTGAAGTTGATTTAATTTCGGTCCTTAAAGAAACGATCGATCTTGTTACTAATCAGGCCAAGGTACAGAAAATCAAGATACATCTGTCTTTACAAAGAAATAGTATTGTAGTCTCTGGAGTGCCCGGTTTATTACAGCAAGTATTTATGAATATATTTCTAAATGCTATTAATGCAATGCCTACAGGTGGTGTTTTGAGTGTTACGGTTAATACCGTTGAAGATCGAGTAATTGTACGTGTTATTGATACCGGCGTTGGCATTCCCGCTGGTGAGCTGGATAAAATATTCGACCCTTTCCATACGTCTTCTCCGGTAGGTCAAGGAACTGGCTTGGGCTTGTCTATTTGTTATAGTATCATTCGCCAACATCTTGGCTCCATTCAGGCTGAAAGCCGCCTTGGTCAAGGTGCTGCTATCATTGTTACACTGCCACTTTTGTGAGTTTAATGGGTAAAAACATTCTAATAGTCGATGATGAACCCGACATGTGCTGGGTGGTTTCACAGATCATTCAAACACAAGGTCTGAATGTTGTCACAGCTTACACTGGCGAAGATGCTTGTTTTAAATTATCTAAAGGTAATTTTTCTGTCGTTTTCTTAGATGCTAAATTACCCGATATGGATGGTTTAGATGTCGCAAGGCGTATACACACTATGGTCAATGAAAGACCTCGTGTTGTGCTGGTTTCTGGTTACCATTATCGGGATGATCCGATTGTTCGAAATGCACAGGAAGAGGGAATTATCTGTTGCTTCTTAGCTAAGCCCTTCAGTAATGAAGAGCTCATCGGCATATTGATTTCTTTATCGTGTTAAGAATACTCGTTTAATAATGGTTTTTTTGCGATTGCCGCCTCTTCACTTTTAAGCATGAATCACAGATTGATTTTCAAGCTGCCATTTTTGAACGTTAAACTTTAGGTAGTTGTCTTAGTTTCTCAACGACTTTATCGCCAAACTCAACGGTGTTAATCATGGTTACACCGCTGCCTGGTTTAGAGAGATCTGCGGTTGAATATCCATCGGCAAAAACACCTTGCATAGCCGCCCACACATTCTTCGCTTCTTCAGCCATATCAAAGCTATTTTCCAACATCATAGCCACAGAGCCAATCATCGAATAAGGATTAGCAATGTTCTTGCCTGCGATGTCAGGTGCAGAACCGTGGGATGGTTCATAGTAAGCTTTTTCAGGACCAATACAGGCTGAAGGCATCAGACCTAAAGACCCTAAAATACCGCCGCCTTGATCACTTAATATGTCACCAAACATGTTTTCCATCACCATGACATCAAATTGAGTGGGTCTTAGGCACAGATTAGTAGCCGCTGAATCGACCAATTGGTGAATCACTTGTACATCTGGATATTCAACTGCAACTTCATCCAGAATTTCATTCCACAATACGCTAGACTTTAACACGTTACTTTTGTGAATGTTATGCAAGATCTTCTTACGTTTGTTAGCCAGTTTAAACGCTTGATGCATAATCTGACGAATTTGATTTTCATCATATTCTAATGTTTCTTTTACATAGCGTAAGCCTTGTTCGTTAATTCCCATTTCTTTGTTACCAAAGTACAGACCGCCTACCAGTTCACGTACCATAATAATATCAATGCCTTCGCCGATTATTTCAGGTTTCAGGGGTGAAAAATGAGCCAATGCTTTCGGCAAAGAAACGGGACGAAAGTTAGCATAAGTATTGTAACGGCGACGAAGCGGTAATAACGCGCCGCGCTCTGGTTGTTTATCAATAGGAATTTTTTTAGATTCTTCATGGCTTAAACCAATGGTGCCTTTTAGGATAGCATCGGCTTGATCACAAATATCGATAGTCGCTTGTGGGAAGGCATCACCAAATTCAAAATAAGCGCAAGCACCAAAAGCCGCAGGCATTAATTCAAAAGTGACATCATTTCTTTCTTCAATAACTTTAAGTACTTTGATGGCTTCTTTAGTGATTTCAGGGCCGATACCGTCACCTGCTAATATGGCGATTTTATAATTTTTCATTTATTCCTGTTTGTCTGTTTGATTTTTATAGTTATAAAACGAAATGGGGTTACAGATGTTATTTTACTTTATTTTTTATTTGTAACCTTAGGAAAAAGACAATTAAACTAAAACTAGTTAGCCCTAGCTGAGTTAGTAATCGCCATCGCAAAAGTTCACTGGGGGTCTTTTACTTTGAATACTGGATAAGTTTATGAAATAATGGCTTCATCTACTTCCTGCAACAAAGCAACAGGCATTTTTTATCCAACAACTATCCATCGATACTTACAGTTATTGGCGGACTTTCTTTAACTGCCTATGCTACTCTATAATTTAAGTGAACTTTGTGAAAAAAGTATACGGTAGTGAATTCTAACCCGATTCTTCTAGTGTTGCCTCATAGATAATGAGAAGTGACGGAACTAGCTAAATTTGACTATTTTCAGTGCTTTTTTTGTGCATAACTGTGTGTTTTGCACCAAAATAACAGAAGGCGTTTGTGTTTTTATTAGGGGTTGAATTGAGGGTTTTTAACTAGTTGCTACTTAAAATGTTTTAACTGGAGTGAGTTGGCGGTTTTATGCCCGTTTTTTACTCATGTTAAAAGATTATTAGAGAATGGTGTGAAATGTGCTATAAAGCTTAATAACTACTCCTGTTTATCTATTAAGTTGACGCTATTATGACTTCAAAATATACCGCTTTAAAAGATCACGAAACACCGATTAAAGTATTGTTTACGGGGTATCTCTGTGCTGTTGGCATTGGCTATTTTTTTGCATTGATCCAAATATTATTTACGCATGGTATGGCAGATGGCAAGTTCGGTTTGTCAGTCGATGATATTGTGTACAGCTATTACGGTAACCGTTCGGGTACGGTGCTTGAACAAAAGCTGAATGGCTCCATGAAAGAAAATGCGCCCGAACAAGAGCGTTTCAAAATAATGGAGTGGGTTAGAGATGGAGCAGATCCTGATGATTATAAAGATAAGGGTATTGAAAAAATAGTCCAAACTCGCTGTGTTATGTGTCACAACAAAGAGGCGTCGGGTGTTCCTGACTTCACTGAGTTTGAGGGTTTAAAGCTCTACACGACTCAAGATACCGGGGCGACTTTTTCATCATTAACCCGAATATCTCATATTCATTTGTTTGGTATTAGCTTTATCTTCATGTTCGTCGGGTTGATTTTTAACTTTGCCGAAACACCGACTATGCAGTATAAATGTATTGCTATCGGGATGCCTTATGTCTTTCTGGTCGCGGATATTATGTCTTGGTGGTTGACTAAGATTCATCCTGTTTTTGCCTGGTTAGTTATTTTTGCCGGTATGGGCATGGGCATTTCATTTATGTTTATGTGGGTCACCTCTATTATTGAAATGTGGCTGTTTGAACCGGTGTTTGTTAAAGGCTTTGGCTCTCAGTATATAAAGTGGCGGGATAGTTCTGAACCCTCTGTTGCAGACCGAGTATGGGGTATTGTTAAGAAGGTAGCAGGTCAAGTCGTACCCGCTGCTATGTTTGTGAAAGAACAGTGGTTGATACAGGCTTGGCCTGTTATTAAGAACTTATTTAAAAAGCTTAAAAAGTAACTGTAGGCTCAAGGCCTGTTTAAATCGCTCATAGGTTTTGAGCCTTAAACTTTAGTTATGACAGAACGTCTTTCGGCGCATTCTATTGCGCAGGTGTTACAGCAATGCTATGACGCGCCACAGATCTATATTGGATACAGTGGCGGTGTTGACTCTCACGTGTTGTTGCATTTATGCGCGTCTATCGCCGCTCTTAAAGTTAAGATCATGGCGGTTTATATTGATCATGGCTTGCAAGCTGAAGCCGCGGCTTGGGCTAGCCATTGTCAAGACGTTGCAAGCACTATGGGCGTTGGCTTTAAGGCATTACGGGTCAATGCCTATCCCGTTCAGGGCGAAAGCCCTGAAGAGGCGGCCAGAAATGCCCGGTATAACGCCTTTAAGTCTTTAATGACCGCTAACGATGTGTTGTTAGTGGCTCAGCATCGAGAAGATCAATTAGAAACATTTTTCCTGCAATTAATGCGGGGTAGTGGTTTGCGTGGTTTATCGACCATGCCTCACCAGATATCTTTTGGGCGGGGTGTTATGTTAAGGCCGTTACTTGATGTATCAAAACAGGTTATTAATCATTATGCGCAAACTCACGATTTAAAGTGGGTTGAAGACCCTAGTAATGCTAGTAATGCGTATGACCGTAACTTTTTACGCAATGAGATTTTTCCCCTATTAAAACAACGTTGGCCTCAGTGTGATAAAACCGTCACTCGGTCAGCAAAACATTGTGCCGATGCCCAAGGTTTAATTTCTGAGCAGGCTCAATCTTTATTTGTTGATATTTTTAACAAGAATGACCAAACACTTTGTATAAGTCAGTTACTATTATGTAAACCTTCGTTGCAAGTGCTGGTTGTTAGGGAGTGGTTTCAGGTACTTCACTTAAAAATGCCTGCACAGGCTTTTATTGAGCGACTACAATCCGAGGTGATCTCGGCAAGAATAGATAGTGAGCCGCTGTTATCAGGTCAGGGCTATTGCGTTCGACGTTATCGAGATAAGTTATATTGTTTAAAAGGTGACCTATTATCCTCTATTATAGAAAGTCATTGGCCTGTCGGAGCTGAATCCATCAGATTATCGTCAGGTCAGCGATTGTCTTGTCTGCCGTCATCAACCGGTATTTCGATGGCACAATGGCAAAGCTCAATAATTACAATAAAAGCGCGTCGTGGCGGTGAGAAAATTCGCTTGCCGGGTAGGCAAGGTTCTCATGCACTGAAAAACCTGTTTCAAGAAGCAGGTGTGCCGCCTTGGGAAAGAGACACCATGCCGTTAGTTTATTTGGATGATAAACTGGCTGCCGTTGGTGATTTATGGATAAGTGCAGCGTTTTATAGCGAACAGCCAGACGACTGTATGCGGTTGTTTTTGGAAAAGGAAATTAGTGGTATCGAATAAAAGACAATGACGACAAGTCCATTGTCGATTAAAATAGTGGCGATCTACTTAAGCTGTCATCCGTTTTCCTCTGAATTCAAAACATTTTAAATGACAAAATATATTTTCATTACCGGCGGTGTTGTGTCATCGCTAGGCAAAGGCATTGCAGCATCGTCTTTGGCTGCTATTCTCGAAGCTCGTGGCCTTAAAGTCACTATGACCAAGTTAGATCCTTATATTAATCTTGATCCGGGCACCATGAGTCCTTTTCAACATGGCGAGGTGTTTGTTACTGAAGATGGTGCTGAAACAGACTTAGACTTGGGTCATTATGAGCGTTTTCTTAAAACCACGATGGCTAAGAAGAATAACTTCACTGCTGGTCAAGTTTATGACAGTGTATTACGTCGAGAGCGTAAAGGTGAATATTTAGGCGCTACGGTGCAAGTCATTCCGCACATTACTGACGAAATCAAACGACGGGTTTATCTGAGTGCAGAAGGTGTTGATGTTGCGTTGATAGAAGTGGGCGGCACGGTCGGTGATATTGAGTCCTTGCCTTTTATGGAAGCGATTCGGCAAATGCGTTTTGAACTCGGAGCTGAACGGTCATTATTTATTCATCTAACACTGGTACCCTATATTCGTTCAGCCGGTGAGATTAAAACCAAGCCGACTCAACATTCAGTAAAAGAATTACGGGCGATTGGTATTCAACCGGATATTTTGATTTGTCGTTCAGAGCAGCCTATTCCTGTCTCAGATCGTCGTAAAATTTCCTTATTTACCAACGTAGAAGAAAAAGCGGTTATCTCTGCGATTGATGCCGATACTATTTATCGTATTCCTTTGATGCTTCATGAGCAAGGTCTGGATGATATCGTGGTTAATAAACTGCGTTTAAATGCCTCGTCTGCTGATTTATCTGAATGGACGGCGGTGATTGATGCGTTAAATAATCCGGTGACAGAAGTCACTATTGCGATTGTCGGTAAGTATGTAGATCATTCTGATGCTTATAAATCACTGAATGAAGCGTTAATTCATGCCGGTATATCGACGCGAATTAAAGTCAATATTAACTATATTGATTCGGAAGTGATTGAAGATGAAGGTGTTGCCCGATTAAAAGACGTGGATGCTATTTTAGTACCCGGTGGCTTTGGTGAGCGGGGTGTGGAAGGTAAAATTGCCACGGTTCGTTATGCCCGTGAAAATAAGATTCCGTATTTAGGTATTTGTTTAGGAATGCAAGCGGCTGTAATTGAATTTGCTCGTGATGTGGCGGGACTTGAAGGAGCGCACAGTACTGAATTCTTACCTACTTCACCCCATCCAGTCATTGGTTTAATCACAGAGTGGATGACTGACAGTGGTCACTTAGAAGTCCGTGATGAAAACTCAGACTTAGGTGGCTCGATGCGTTTGGGCGGACAGCAATGTCGTTTGCAAGCTGATTCTTTAGCGTTTGCCTTGTATCAGAAGGATGTGATTACTGAAAGACATCGGCATCGTTATGAATTTAATAATCAGTATGTCGAGAAACTCGAAAGGGCGGGAATGCGCTTTTCAGGTAAGTCAATTGATGGTCGTTTGGTTGAAGTGATTGAGTTATCGGATCATCCTTGGTTCTTAGCCTGTCAGTTTCATCCAGAATTTACGTCAACGCCTCGAAAAGGTCATCCGTTATTTTCAGGCTTTGTCGTGGCTGCTTCTCAACATAGAAAGGGTTCAAACTAATGGAATTATGTGGATTTAAAGTTGGGCTAGATCAGCCCTTTTTCTTAATTGCTGGGCCTTGTGTGATCGAAAGTGAACAATTGGCGTTGGATACAGCGGGTTATCTTAAAGAGTTAACCACTGAATTAAACATTCCGTTTATTTATAAATCGTCGTTTGATAAAGCTAATCGCTCTTCACATGAAAGCTTTAGAGGTTTAGGGATAGAGAAGGGCTTAGAGATTTTAGCTAAAGTGAAGCAACAAATCGGTGTGCCGGTGTTAACAGATGTACATGAAGATACGCCTTTAGCCGAAGTCGCCAGTGTGGTTGATGTGATGCAAACACCGGCTTTTTTATGCAGACAAACCAATTTTATTCAGCAAGTCGCGGCACAAGGCATTCCTGTTAATATCAAAAAGGGTCAGTTTCTTGCGCCTTGGGATATGGCTAATGTGGCTAATAAAGCCAAGGCGACGGGCAATCAACAGATTATGGTCTGTGAACGCGGGGTGTCTTTTGGCTACAATAATCTGGTTTCAGATATGCGTTCCTTAGCGGTGATGAGAGAGACCGATTGTCCTGTGGTGTTTGATGCAACCCATTCAGTCCAGTTACCCGGTGGACAAGGCAATTGTTCGGGTGGACAACGTGAATTTGTATCTGTGTTAGCAAGAGCAGCGGTTGCAGCGGGCATTTCTGGCTTGTTTATGGAAACTCATCCTGATCCTGCTAAAGCCTTGAGCGATGGTCCAAACGCATGGCCTTTATATAGAATGAAAGAATTATTAGACGTTTTATTAACCCTCGACAGAGCTGTTAAAGCACAGACTCTGATAGAAACAACCTTATAGGAAACAATATGAGTAAAATTGTTGATATTAAAGCAAGAGAAGTTTTAGATTCACGTGGTAACCCCACTGTAGAAGCTGATGTAATTTTAGCTTCGGGTGTTGTAGGTAGTGCAATGGTACCATCCGGTGCTTCGACAGGTGAACGTGAAGCGATTGAATTACGTGATGGCGACAAAGCACGTTATTTAGGTAAAGGC
>QVQE01000197.1 GCA_003584865.1 Methylococcales bacterium | reverse complement strand
AGTTAGAAAGCGCGGCAGAGGAAGAGCTGGAAACGTGGGGTGAAGCTATTCTAACCGCTGACACATTGCACACGGTATTTGGCGGCGATACGACTCATTAACAGTCATTCAGCATACATCAAGAGTAAACTTAAATGCAAATGAATAGATGTAGAGAGCGGTCGTGACCGATACAAAGCCGGACGATACAGAGAGTGTAAGTGATGAGTTTTCCAATGATGATTACGATAGTCCCTGGAAAGACGCGGTTGAGCATTATTTTCCGGAGTTAATGGCAGTCATAATTAAGAATCGTGACCTTATCTAAACGAGAGCAATAATCCCGTGTTTACAGTGGTGATAAAACGTAAAGCTTTAGCTGTATAATAACCAATCCAGAGTACTCATCTAATATCGATTTAAATTTTTAAACACACTGACTCATGCTAAATAAAATCAAAACTATCTGGCAAATCTTACGAAGGCTTTCAGGTGATGATGCCTATGAACGCTACTTAATACATTATGAGCGTCATCATGCGCATAATCACCCTGACTTATCCGGTCATGACAGCTGCCATGCTCCCTTAAGTAAAGCCGAATTCTATAAACAATGGCAAGATGAAAAATGGAAGGGTATTAAGCGCTGCTGTTAACGAAAATCTGACTTAATGATCATCGATTATTTAATTATCGGCCAAGGCCTTGCAGGAAGCTTGCTCGCATGGGAACTGATACAACGAAACTGTAAAGTACTGGTTATCGATAACGGCCAGGAAAATGCCTCACAAGTCGCAGCGGGGTTAATTAATCCTGTCACAGGGATGCGCTTTGTAAAGTCCTCAGAAGTAGATTTATTATTACCTGCCGCTAAAGCCTATTACGCACAACTAAGCCACACCTTCCAGCAGCCTTTTTATATAGAAAAGCCGATGCTGAGGCTGTTTCGCAAAGAAGCGGAATTAACACACTGCCTTAAACGGCTACAGGATAAGCACTATCAAGACTATTTGACGGCAATCACCCCATTAGACCCTAATCGGAAAGAACCTGTTGCCAGCTTTGGCTTTGTCGAGCAAAAACAAACCGGCTATTTATTAACGCGAAACCTGTTAAGCCACCTGAAAGATTTCTTTATCGCTAACGGTAGCTATCGGCAAGCCCTATTTAATTATCAGGATATTCAGTTAACGCCCTCACTCGCTTGGCAAGCTATTTACCCCAAAAAAATCATTTTCTGCGAAGGTCATCAGGCAGCACAAAATCCCTGGTTCTCCTGGCTACCTTTTCAATTAGCCAAGGGTGAAATAATAACACTTGAATATCAGGGAGAACTGGCCGATAAAATCCTTAACTTTGGACATTGGTTAATCCCCTTAGATCACCAGACCCTTCGGATTGGCGCCACCTTCGATAGAACCCACATAAACAGACAAGCAACTCCAAGTGCTCAAGAGGAGCTATTAAAATCATTGGCTAGTGTGTTACCCTCCCTTGCAACAAAAGTACTTAATCATCAAGCCAATGTTCGTCCCTGTACTTTAGATAAGCAGCCCTTTATAGGCGGACACCCAAATTATCCCTACTTAGCCATCTTTAATGGCTTTGGTGCTAAAGGCAGCTTGCAAATACCTTGGTATTGCCAACAATTTGCCGATAGTTTATTAAACAACCACCCAGCCCCCACCTCTATCCAACGTTATTATGCAACGCATTTCACTGGTTAATAGTGCTCATACCTTTATAAAAGAGAATCTTCATCTGGGCGATATTGCTATTGATGCAACGGTAGGCAATGGACACGACACTTTATTTCTTGCGCAACAAGTCGGTGCTTTAGGCTTGGTTTTTGGCTTCGACATTCAACCGGCTGCCATTGAAGCCACTCAACTAAAATTTCGCTTGGCCGGCATGGATAACTTAACACTCATAGAAGCCAGTCATGCCAGTATGAGTGACCAGATACCTCACCTGTATCATGGCAAGATTAATGCGGTCATGTTTAATCTCGGCTATTTACCGGGAGGCAATAAAACCATCATCACCCGCAGTGACTCTACCTTAGTCGCATTAACCAGCGCCTGCCAACTACTGTCCAATCAAGGGATTATCACTGTGATGGCTTATCCTGGACATACTGGAGGCGACCTGGAGACGGACAGCGTGAATACCTGGTGCGAACACCTAGACAAACAACAGTTTACCTGCCATCAGGTTCCAAACCCGGAAGATAAACCTTCAGCACCAAAACTTTTTATCGTTCAAAAACACACTTAAGTCAACTCATTATTTCGATAGTAAAATTAACTATCCATCAGCTCCCATTTTTTAATGCGATAATAAAGCGCATGTCTACTCAACCCCAATAAGTCCGCCGCATCACTCACATTACCGTCTGCTAACTTTAAGGCTTGATTAAGTAATGACTGCTCTAACTGGTACCAATCCAAACCCTCTTCAGGTAATTCTAAATAGAGTACTTGGCATTTATGTCCGGTTTGTAGATAATTTGCCGGAAGATCCCCTATACCTATCATACGGCTAACTTTAGAAATAGTCAGGTTTTCACACAGATTGCGCAACTCACGAACATTCCCAGGCCAGGCATACTTTTCAAGCGCCTGAATCGCATCCTTTTTTAGAACTGTTGTACGCAAGTTATATTTACTTGCAAAGTAGCGTAAATAATAATGCAGCAATAAGCTAATATCTTCCCGGCGCTCTCTCAACGGCGGCATATCAACCTCAAAGACACTTAAGCGGTAATATAAATCGGCTCTAAATTGTCCCAACTCAATGATCTCCAGCATGGGCGCGTTGGTGGCAGCAATAATACGGACATCAGCAGTCAGCGTTTTAACGGAGCCAACCGGCAAATATTCACCATTCTGAATAAAGCGCAATAATTTTGCTTGCAGCACCAAGGACAGCGAATTGATTTCATCAAGAAACAAAGTACCACCATCAGCAGCCGCTATAATCCCTGAGGTATTCTCTTCGGCATTCGTAAAAGCCCCTTTCAAATAACCAAACAAGGTCGATTCTAAAAGATCGGGTGACAAGGCAGCGCAATTTAAGGAAATAAATGCCTCACCGGCACGACGACTTTTCTGTTGCAAGGTAAGGGCAATGAGTTCCTTGCCCGTTCCTGTTTCACCTGAAATAAGCACATTAGCATCAGTACCGGCAATTATTTTTACTTGGCGTAATAACGCTTTAAGCGCAGGAGCCTTGCCCATGATATTTATTGCGTTGGTCATTAAGAATATTTAATTAATGTATCTCCCTGACAGGGGTTGCCTTGTTAAATCACTCAATTTAACTATCAACACACGACCGGGTTTTAAATTTTTCATTAATGACAAGCGATAATCATGCCATACTTTTATTGCCAGACTGATTGCAAGAAAATCAAGGACAAAGCAAACGTCTGCGCTTTACCCGTATTACATTGTTCTTTTAAAAATAGGTTATATCACGCACGAATAAGTCATATCACCTACTTGGTAGAAGATAACCTGCTGTATAACAGTGGTTAGTTTTGTACTTCGTTATCTTTAACGTCAGCGATTAAGTCTTTGATATTTTGTTTTTGCTGCAAGATAAAATCTTTACTTTGTTCAGCTGTTTTGCTGGTTATCGTCAGTAGCTCTTTACGGTATTTATGCGTCAGATAGCCAGCAACAACCCCTAAACCAAGAACAACTAACGGGTGTCGCGAGATCGTAATAATAACTCCTCTGCCTGACTCGATAATGGCAGAGGCAGCCACGGCTGTCGCAACGCCTTTTATGACCAACTCACCTGTAGAGTTTTCATTGGGCTTTGTAATCGATGATTCTTTATTTAGTTCGATAACATGAGTAGATGGCGTGCTGGATGTTTGAGTCATGACAGTTCCTGATTAATCAATTGCAATAGCGGAATTAAAATAATCGTTAATGATAAAACAAGGCTTGCTCTCTGTCATGCCCGTTTTTCTATAAAGAACCATTGTGCTTGCATCCAGCACAGCAATCGCGTCTTCGCAGCTAATGGTATCACTCATATTATCCTGTATGTAAGTCGCAAGATTTTCAATGGCTTTCCAATAGACCGGTGATTCTATAAATTCAAACGCCTGATTCAGAAGCTCGACAAGCTTTTCTTCCTGTAAACAGGGATCGGCGATGAAATTCTCCAGATAGTCATAAACCTTTTCAAGATCTGACGTACCGCCATAGTGATGTAGTGCATTAATGCTAATCAGGTTCTTGTTAAAACATTCATCATCACGAAGGGCAACATATTTAGCTTCTGCAAGAGACCCTACCAGTAAATTAACCATATCAGCCTCATAAGCCATCCGAAATGTATCTTGTTCATGAGTGACACTTTCTATCAAGGTCACTGGCAGGCTATGAATCAGATGCCCCCCCTCAACAATCGCAGCAAAATGATCGCGTGTAACAGCACTGTTTGTGAAATACTGAGTGGTAGAGTTATCAATTTGTTTAATACTGATCTGAAAATAGACTGGAGGCAGTCGCTTTTGTCGGTTGTAAAGATGAATGGCTGCTGCGTGACCCGCTTCATGAAAGACAACTTGCCTGATTAAGTTTTTATCAAGAATGGGAGTAATCGCATCGATAGGGTAATTTCTTTTCATGGTTTCATCCACAAATAAAAAAAGCGGTCAACCATCTGACCGCTATGAGAGGAAGGATCTTTAACTCAAATTCCCTTTAGGAGAGCTTGTATTCAAGAGTTGGCTAAAGTTTAATGGCGAATCACAGGCTTGAAAATGTGGCATATTGCCGCGCGACAATTTACCGCACAAACTGGCATATTTACTGCTATGTTCAATTGTTTTGACTGATGAAAAGTGAGGAACACAGCCGATTGTCGGCAGAATAAAATCACTAACAGTCTAAATAGTGCGTCATTTCACACAAAGATAGGGCTTATGACCTACCACTTAATTCTGTTAACGCCAAATAACGTCAAAGCGGTTGCCATGCAAAAGAGTTTTACAGTGTGTCATATAAACTATTATTTTATTAAACTATGTTATATAACATAGTTTAATAAAATAATAGTGAGTCATGGACTACAGACTCATTAGTAATCAACTAGTTATATTTTTGGCATTAATACTGCTTTATATAAGGTAACTTTTTACTTTGTTGTATTGCAGAGGTTATCAATGAATCATCAATTGTCAGTGAGCACAGACGTTAAAAAAAATTATAATAATGGGGCTTTATTATTGGGAACTAGCTTGGTTGTTGCATCCATGATTTTAGTCCCTGCCTTAGCTGTTAGAATGGGCTTGGGAGCGAGTTTGACAGGTGCTTTAAGAATTGCGCTAATGAAGGCATCGAATCGAGCGGTTTCCAGCACAATAAATGATTCAAAAACAGCTTAGTAAATGTAGTAACCTGTTCTTGTTTAACGTAAGATCACACCGGTACAAATTTAAGTATGCGCATGCTCTTTCAAGTGACTATATCGGTGAATATATCATAACTAAATTATGTTAATCTAATAAGACTGGCTCAATTCGCTATTGTAGTTAGAAATATATTTTGCTACCATGAAAAACAAACTAAAGAGTGCAGTTAAGCCTATATGACGGATATAAAAAAAGGGTGTGACCTGTGTGGGTTACCAGTTGAAGTGTTTGCGTTTACCTTGAAAACGAAAGAGGGTGAGAAGCTATTTTGTTGCGAAGGCTGTAAAGGTATTTTTCAATTATTAAATGAAGATGAGATCTTGTCAGACCCTGAGCAAGATCAACCTTCCAAAAAATAAGAGAGTATGGGAAGCTTATATGAAGCATGTACACGGTAAGGCAGCCAGTTCGGTGGCTAAAGAAGTTGTTAAAAGTTCAGTTGTTTCATCTACAGTTCATACGGGGAGAAGACTCATGAGTAATGTTGCTAAACATCCAGTTCTGGTTTTTGGTTTAGGTCTGGTCGGGGGGTATCTGATCTATAAATACAGAAAAGAAATCATTTCAAGCACTACCAAAGCGGTCGATGCGGGTAAAGATTTTGTATTACAGCAAAAAGAAAACCTTGAAGATATCGTCGCAGAAAGCAAAGAATAAATGATAGGTTTTAGACAGTTCATTCTGTTACTGGAGTGAGTTGACTTTATTAACGGGTGTCTTGTGGAGCGTATACAAGACACCCGTTTTGTTTATTAGGGGTTTACTTAGGTTATGTCTATCCAAAAAGAATGTGTGTTACGTTATAGAGAAGACGGGCATGTAAGATTTCAAATACCCGCGCAACTTTGTAAGGTTGATGCCGCCAATGCTATCACAACGGGCATTTCTGGAATAGAGGGTGTGTATCGCGTTAAACTGTATCGTAGCCAGCAGAAATTATCGATTCGTTTTAATGAGGTGGCGTGTGATTTTAAATCACTGGCCAGGCAGTTATTTGCCTTATTGGCTGAGCTGGAGCAACAAGGAGCTTTACAAACTCAGCAAGTTCCTACTGTCGCTCAATGGAAAGGAAAGCTGTCAGCCAAGCTGGATACCTTTAAAGTCACCCGCTGGGCTAAAGAAAAGCTGGATGAAGCAAAAGAAACGGTACAGGCCGCTAAAGTGCTTACTAAGCTAGGAATAAATAAGCCCAAAGCATTTTTGAAAGACCCTGAGAAATCCATCATTGATTTTCTAAATGATATCCTGGTGCTGTTTCTTATCAAATTGCATTGGGGTGAGATTACCCAAAACTGGTTGGTGAAACCACTCAAATATCGCTATGAATGGATGGCTTTGTTTTATATGTTTTTCTTACTGGTTCGTTCACGCAGGCAAAAATAGTGACTACTCCTATGGCAGAAACCTATAACGCGACCCACTTTAAACTGGTTCATCAATTAACACGGCGCATCCGAATTCAGTCATCCGTACTAAAGCGTGATCAGGAACGGAGTTATATCTTTGAGATTCTTTTGAAGAAACGTCCTGAAATAAAGCGTGTTAGATCCGTTTATGCGCTGGGCTCTGTGGTTATAGAGTTTGATCCTGGGCATTTGCCAAAAAAGAATTTACTGATTCTGCTAGATGCGGTGTTGGGTAATATAGCACGCAAAAAATCAGTTCAGCATCAGCAGACCACTAAAGTGTTTGAGGGGCAAATTCAGGAAATTGATCTTGCCGTTGAAGGCATGTCCTGTGCTTCTTGTGCCTTGCTGATCGAAATGGTGTTAAAACGTGACTCCAGAATCAAGCAGGCCAGTGTCAACTTTGGCACCTCGACCTTAACAGTACAGGGTCAGATAGCTAAAGACGAAGTCAGTGCAAAAGTAGCTTCGCTGGGCTATAAAACATACAAAATGGATACTTTGTCACAACGGAAAATCATCATAGAAAAGGAACAGGTACGCATTTTTAGTGCTAGAAAGCACTTTATCTGGGCCGGTGTTTTGAGTTTGCCTGTAGTGCTGGTTGGGATGAGTATGCCAAAAAGCCGCTGGTTGCATTGGCTGCAGTTTGTGTTAACAACACCGGTGGTGTTCTGGTCAGGATGGACTTTTTTTTCTAAAGCATGGCGCCTGGCCAAGCAACGTACGGCGAACATGGATACACTGATTGCCTTGGGCGTCGGCTCGGCTTACGGCTACAGTTTGCCCGGTTTATTCAGACATAAAGGCCACATCTATTTTGAAGCAGGTGCCGCGATTATCACCTTTGTGTTACTCGGGCGTTTTTTAGAAGAACGGGCAAAAGGTCAGGCGGGAGAGGCCATACGTAAACTTGTGGATTTACAGCCACAAACGGCAACCCTGATTAGAGATGGACAGGAAATTATTATTTCAGTGGATGATTGTGTCATTGACGATGAGTTATTAGTTCGCCCAGGCGACAAAATTCCGACGGATGGCATCGTTATTCAAGGGGTGTCTACTGTTGATGAGTCAATGGTCACGGGAGAAAGTATCCCAGTCGTTAAAGAATCGGGTCATAAAGTGATTGGCGGCTGCGTTAATGGCAGTGGTGTCTTGCAAATAAGAGTTACTGCTGTAGGTATGGATACCGTATTAGCCGGTATTGTCCACATGGTTGATCAGGCTCAGGCCACCAAGCTTCCTATTCAAAAACAGGTTGACCGGATTTCTGCTATCTTTGTACCCGTCGTGATGGTTTTATCGGGTATTACACTAGTGGGCTGGTTAGCGGTAGGCGCACCCTTTGCATTTGCTTTCGGTAGCGCCATTACCGTGTTATTAATCGCCTGCCCTTGTGCTTTAGGCTTAGCGACACCCGCCGCGATTATGGTCGGTGCCGGACAAGCCGCCGACGAAGGGATTTATATCCGCAATGGCGAAAGCCTGGAAACGGCTGCCAAGCTGAATGTCATTGTGTTTGATAAAACAGGCACAATTACTGAAGGCAAGCCTAAAGTGACTGATATTTTTTCGGCCTCTCAAATGACTGAGGAAACTATCATTGGCCTGGCCGCTTCTGCAGAAAATAATTCAGAGCATTTTTTGGGTAAGGCTATTGTTGCTTACGCAAAAGAACAGGCTATTGAGTTACAACAGTGCAGTTATTTCTACAGTGAAACCGGACAGGGCATCCAGGCAGAAACTGACAGTAAGAAACTGTTATTGGGTAACAGGGACTGGTTAGAAACTAATGATATTGCGGTTGAATCCTTATTGATAGCTGCGAACGATTTTTCATTGCAAGGCAAAACACCGGTCTTTATGGCTGTTAACGGTAAAGCCGTTGCGGTCTTCGGCATTGCAGACAAGCCCCGGTTACAAGCCTTACAGGCTATTTCACAATTAAAAAAACTGGGTGTACAAACGTTAATGGTAACGGGAGATACGGAAAAGACCGCCCTCTATATTGCCAATATCGTCGGTATTGAAACCGTCATCGCCAATGCCAAACCTGAACAAAAACTGGCTATTATTCATCAGTTTCAGAACGAAGGTAAAAAGGTGGGAATGATTGGTGATGGCATTAATGATGCGCCGGCTTTAGTTGCCGCTAATGTAGGCTTTGCAATTGGAACAGGCACGGATATAGCCATTGAATCAGCCGATATGACCCTGGTTCAGGGGGATATTACTAAGGTAACCGCTGCTATTCAATTAAGTACCGATACCATCAGGATTATAAAACAAAACCTGTTTTGGGCTTTTGCGTATAACGTGATTGCTATTCCAGTTGCTTCGATGGGCAAACTGAATCCAATGATTGCTTCGGCGGCAATGGCTTTTAGTTCGGTATCGGTTATTGTCAATTCATTACGCTTAAGTAAAAAACAGGATTAAACGTGGATCATTCAACGATGGACATGGGCATGGATCACATGGCTCATGCGGCAGGTGGTTTTGATTATGGACTGGCCTTTATGGCAGGTGTACTGGGCAGTGGACATTGTTTAGGCATGTGCGGTGCTTTAGTTTCAGGGTACTTTATGAAGGCAGGTCCCTCAAAAAGATACTTTCCTTATTTTGTTTACCAAATCGCCCGACTATTCGTTTATAGTCTGGTGGGTATTGCCGCTGCCGCCTTGGGCTTTGTATTGGTTTCTAGCGGCGTGTTTGGTAAAGTCCAAAGCATCTTGCAAATGTCTATAGGTGCTATCGTTATTATTTTAGCGATGGGTATATTGGGTCTGATACCCTTTCAAGGGTCAATCAAACTAATACCGATGGTTTTATTGCGACGAGGTTATGCTGAATCAAGAAAACAGGGGCCGATCATCGGTGCAGCTATTGCAGGCATTTTAAATGGCTTAATGCCCTGCCCGATGACCTTTGCCATGGCGGTTAAAGCGACCTCTGCGCCGACTATCCTGGAAGGCGGCTTATTGATGTTAACCTTTGGAGCGGGTACATTACCCACGATGCTATTTGTCAGCGTGGCGTTTGGAAAAATGACGGCTAAATTGAGAGGCTTCATGCTTAAATCAGCCGCATTAATTATGATTGTAATGGGTTGTAACACCTTGTATATGGGTATGTCATTTTATGTTGCCGAGAGTTTTCCAGAACACAACTTCGTTTACGATATTAAAGATCACATTGATCATGCTATTCACTTTCTTGAGATAATGGTTGATTATTACGCGGGTATGATAAAAAACATACACGGTAATTGAGTTTTAAGTATACATGGTGCCTGTAGTTTCTTTATTATGTGTACATGAATCACGTTATAACGCTATTTAATACAGCCCAAGAACGCAAGGAAATCTCATGAACTCATCAGAAGAAACCAGTCTAGAAGAAGTCCGTCTGTCCATTCTCGGCATGCGATGTGCGGGTTGCATTGCAGCTGTTGAATCCGCCCTCAATGAAGTGGCAGGAGTCACCAAAGTCAGCGTCAATTTTGCTGATCATTCCGCGACTGTTATCGGGGGGAATACCGATTTGATGAAACAGTCCTTAAAAGCAGCAGGTTATGATGCTGCCGTAATGGAAGGTTTTGAAGACCCCGGTGCCGAAGAGCAACAGGAAGACCAACGTTATCGAGAACTGATGAAAAAAGCCGTCGTTGCCGGAGCCTTAGGGATTGCGTTGATGTTAGGTGCGCACCTTGACTGGTTCCCATTGATGGGTACGCCCGAAGGTAGCCGCTTTTGGATGAGTGTTGCCTTACTAACCCTTGGGGTATTATTTTATTCGGGTGGACACTTTTTTACGGGTGCGTTTAAATTGCTTCGCGTCAAACAGACCAATATGGATACCCTGATTGCATTGGGTACGGGATCGGCCTGGCTTTATTCCTGTGTTGTCATTGATTATTCAAATCTATTACCTTCTCTATCTGCTCATGCCTATTTCGAAGCATCAGCCGTTATCCTAGCCTTCATTAACCTGGGAAATGCCCTGGAAACACGCGCCAGAGGCAAAACATCATTAGCCATACGTTCTTTAATCGGCTTGCAACCCAGAACTGCGCGGGTGCTTCGTGACGGTCAGGAACTTGATATTGCTATCGATCAGGTCGGTCTGGGTGAAACCTTGCGCGTTAGACCCGGCGAGAAAATTGCCGTGGATGGGGTGGTATCCGAGGGTCATTCTAGCGTCAATCAGTCTATGTTGACGGGCGAGCCTATGCCGGTGGAAAAAATACCGGGGTCTACGGTTGCTGCTGGCACTATCAATCAGCAAGGTAGCTTCTTATTCACGGCTACCCGGATTGGAAGGGATACGGCCTTGGCTCAAATTATTCACAGTGTTCGTCAGGCTCAAAATGCCAAACCGGCTATCGCCCGGCTAGCCGATAAGATTTCGAGTATTTTTGTACCCAGCGTGGTGTGTATTTCCATTTTTACCTTTTTGGTATGGCTTATCTTCGGTCCTGATCCTGCCTTGGGTTACGCTTTTGTGACCTCAATGACGGTGCTGGTCATTGCCTGTCCCTGTGCGTTGGGTTTAGCCACACCTATTTCAGTGATGGTTGCTGTGGGTCGTGCGGCTCAAACCGGTATTTTAATTCGTAAAGGTGAAGCACTGCAAAGTGCCGGAAAGATTACTTGTCTGATTCTGGATAAAACCGGCACCGTCACCACCGGTAAACCCAGTCTGGCAACAGTAAGCGCCTTTCAGGATTATACCGAAGACAGAGTATTGCAATTAGCCGCTAGCCTTGAAGCGGGTTCAGAACACCCGCTGGCTGCTGCAATTCTCACCGCTGCACAGCATAAAGAACTCTCCCTGGAAAAGGTTAGAAAGTTTCAGGCCGTAGCCGGACACGGTATAGCCGGACGTATCGGTGATCAGCAATGGTTATTTGGTAACATCGCGCTGTTGGCTGAGTACGGTATTGATACCACTCAGCATAGTCAGGCACTGGCAGAATTGTCTACACAAGGACAAACACCTATGCTCTTGGCGAGTGATAATGCGGTCGTTGGTATTATTTCTGTAGCCGATCCTATCAAAGCTGATTCGGCTGAGGCCATACAGCAATTGCATAAACGAGGCATTCGGTTGATTATGGTTACTGGTGATAATGAGATCACCGCTAAAGCGATTGCAGCTCAGGCAGGTATTAGCGAAATTCGTGCTCAAGTATTACCTCAAGACAAAGCCATGATTATTAAGGAACTTCAGTCTCAGGGTGAAATTGTCGGTATGGTCGGTGATGGTATCAATGATGCCCCTGCCTTAGCGCAAGCCAATGTCGGTTTTGCGATTGGCACTGGCACTGATGTGGCTATAGAAAGCGCGGACATTGTGCTGCTACAAGGCTCGCTATTGAAGGTTCCTGAAGCTATTATGCTGTCAACACTGACGGTTATCAATATCAAACAAAACTTGCTGGGCGCCTTTATCTATAACACGATTGGTATTCCGGTCGCGGCTGGTTTGCTGTACCCATTTTTTGGCATTTTGTTGAACCCAATGATAGCGGGTGCCGCGATGGCAATGTCTTCCGTAACCGTAGTGAGTAATGCTAACCGCCTGCGCTGGATCAGGCTCGATGATATTGATACTCACGTACACCCCATTAATCAGACTGTCAATGCGCTTCTCGACAAGCTATGGAAATTCTGCGAACAGCGTATGAAATTGAGTCATTAACTTATTCAGATTTCAGACTACTGCTTTGCATCTATGATTGATGAGCGTATGTCTCTATTGAATGCAGAGCAACTTAACAGTTCCTGTTATTGCCAGTCACTCAACCGTAAGGCCTTAGAAAATGAACTGATTGACCTCGATGGCAGTGGTGATTTATTTCGGATGATCGTAACTGAACGGCCTAATCTAATTTCGGATTCGGCTGTGTTTGTTAGTCAGGCCTGCCTGAATCAGCAACTTAAAATTATCGCTGCGCTGGAACAGGTTATCCACATGCCAGCCTATCAGGAACACGTGCTGAGTTATGCGCCTGAAAGTGCCCGGTTTCTGCCCAAAGCAAGTGGCGTTTTTGTAGGCTATGATTTTCACCTCGCCCCCGAGGGGCCAAAGCTGATTGAGATTAACTCCAACGCTGGTGGAGCATTGATTAACGCCTTGCTAATACGCGCCCAAAAAGCCTGTTGCGAAAAAGTCTGGGGCTCACAACCGGGTAGAGTCAACTTTAAGCAGACTGTTACGGAACCACCCGAAGCCTTATTCATGACTATGTTTCATCAGGAATGGCAGGCTGAACGGAGTACAACCCCTTTACAGCGTATTGCTATTATCGATGATAAGCCCGAAGCGCAGTATATGCTACCTGAGTTTATCCTGTTTAAGCAGTTGTTCAAACAGCATGGTCTTGACGCGGTAATCTGTGATCCCTCCGAACTCAGTTATCGTGACTCGGCTATTTGGCTGGATAATTTGAAGATCGATCTGGTTTATAATCGGTTGACAGATTTCAGCCTTAACGAGGACAAACACAAAGCATTGCGTGAAGCGTATCTGGCAGGTGATGTGGTGTTAACGCCACACCCACGGAATCATGCGATTTACGCGGATAAACGGAATTTGATCTGGCTTTGTAACGATGAGTTTCTTCAACACATCGGCGTTGAAGCATGTATTCGGGATATTCTGAGGCAAGGTATCGCCCATACTGTTCTGGTTAAGGCCAACGAGTCTGACGCGCTTTGGGCGGCGCGTAAAAAGCTGTTTTTTAAACCTGCCAAGGGCTTTGGCAGTAAGGCCACGTATCGTGGCGATAAATTAACCCAACAGGTTTTTGCCACTATATTGAAACATGATTATGTCGCTCAAGCACTGGTTAAACCCAGTGAGCGGCAACTGGAAATCGATCATGGTATTGTTAACTTTAAACTGGATTTACGTCACTATGTTTATCGAGGCGAAACTCAATTACTCTGCGCACGTCTATACCAAGGACAAACTACCAATTTTAGAACTTTAGGGGGTGGTTTTGCACAAATAGTAGTGCTATGAAACGCTTTGATAACCCTCAGCTATGTGAACCCATCACTTTATCCAACACACGCCGTGCCTGATAAGCTTAAACATCCAGGGTAAAATTTGACCCTGGCTTTATTCCCGTTATATTGGTTTAGCCAGTGAACCGTCAAAACCAATACCGTGTAATTCAAGCAAACGGTATTAAAACAGGCATTTTCGAGGTACACTTAGTCGAATGACTGTCTGATCAAGCCAAAACTATAACAACAGGAATCTATATGCAAGTATTAAAAAAACACTTCAAACAACATTTCACGCTGATTTCTATCGGTCTGCTGCTATCTTCTAACCTTGCCATGGCTGCAACCGACTTAAGTGAGCAGGAAAGCTTGCTTAGAACACGGGTCAAGAACTATGAGCAAAATGCAAATCACGAAAATCATCTTCCCCCCATCGACAAAAGCCTGGACTTTCATGGTGTCTTTTATGGTTTTCTGCCCTGTAACAATTGCAATGGCATTAAATCAACATTGTCCCTAAAACAAAAGAACAATTATCTGTTAGTTACACAGCCAGCAAAAGAATCTTCAAGAGAGACTTATGAAAAGGGAAAATACGATTGGAATGAAGTAACTCGTACTGTTGTTTTAACACCGCGTGACGAATCAAAGCCAAGGCAATATCAAATTAAAGACGAAGGGACTCTAGTTCTGATGAACAGTGATGGTACACCAATGCCAGAAAAACAGTCTGATAGCTATACCTTACGTAGAAGTGATACCGTAAAGGCAAGAGAAGTCCATATTCACTAGAAAAATTGAAACTATAGAGGCCTAAACCGAAAGGCCTCTATAGTAAATCGCTAAATCATTCAGCAAGAATTTTAATAAACGTCCCTGACATAACGTTTATCTTTTTTCAATTGATTAACAAAGTCTATCGCCTGTTGCTCTGAAAACTTACCGTGCTCAGCAATGACATTATGTAAAGCCTGATCAACATCTTTTGCCATGCGGTACGCATCACCACAGACAAAGAAATAACCACCCTGCTCTAACCACTGAAACAGTTCAGCACCTTGTTCAAGCATGCGATCCTGTACATAGATCTTAGCCTCCTGATCCCTGGAAAACGCCAGATCCAAACGGGTTAACAGACCCGATTCTTGATAGGCTTCCAATTCATCGCGATAAATATAATCCGTTGCTGCATTTCTATCACCAAAAAACAGCCAGTTCTTTCCAGAAGCCTTGCGATAAGCTCGCTCTTGTAAGAAAGCCCTAAAAGGCGCAATACCCGTACCTGGCCCCACCATAATGATAGGCAAGCTATTATCATCGGGAACCCTAAAGACTTTATTAGGCGTAAAGAAACAACGGACCGGCGTTTCTGGTGTCACCAAATCAGCTAAAAAGGTAGAACAGACCCCTTTATGAGGACGATTGTGAGCATCATACCGCACACTGGCAACCGTCAAATGGACTGTTTCAGGCCATTGCTTACCACTTGAAGAGATTGAATAGGCTCTATGCTGCAAAGGTTTCAAAAGTGCAATAAATTCAGCGGCTGCAAACTCACACACTGGGTTTTGCAATAACAAATCCAGCGTGTCTCTTCCCCATAAATAATCAGATAACTTTTCTTTATCACCTGAGTCAAGAATACCGTTAAACTCTTGATTACCGGAACGTGTTGCAATTTCTTCAAGTAATTCTTTACTGGGTGTTTTAATTTCAAAGTGCGTTCTGAGTGCATTTTCTAATAAAACCAATTCACCATTAACAGGGACCTCTTCATCTCCATTACAAGCTAACGCTTTAATAATATCTGCAACTAGATCAGGGCAATTGGTGGGCACGACACAGAGTGCATCACCCGCTTCATAACTTAAACCAGAACCCGCAATTGAAATCTCGTAATGACGGGTCTCTTTTGAAGACGAAGCATCCGTTAATAAGCGGTTAACCAATAAACTTCCTGGATAGGGATTTTTACGATTGTATTCTGGCTTTTCGGTCGCATGGGTATCAGGCTCTGCATTAACAGCACCAGTACCCCCAGCAACTTGAGGAATGACTGCCGAAATCCAGCGCTCTGCGGGTTCTTCAAAATCGACATCACAATCGGTACGTTCATAAATGCGTGTTGCACCCAACTCTGCCAATTTGTTATCCCAGTCAATCCCAGCCTGACAGAATAGATCATAACTGGTATCACCCAAGGCCAGAACAGAATATTTAACACCCTCTAATCTGGACATAGCATCAGAACAAACGCTATCCCAAAGCATTTGGGCATTGTCAGGCATTTCACCTTCACCATAAGTACTGGTAATAATAAGCAAATAATCAATAGCGGTTAATGCTGCCGCCTCAATCTCATCCATGCTTTTTACTATCGGTAACAAGCCATAAGTTTTAGCTACAGCCCCTGCATCATTGGCTACTGATTCTGCACTACCTGTTTGACTTCCATATAGGATGGTAATAGTACGTGTTTCTGTCTCAATCGATGAACCGGTATTTTGGTTCATATGGGTTTGCATACCGGTAAAGAAACCGCTTAACCAGGCACGCTGGCCTTCGTTGTAGGGAGCATCAAGTAGAATTTTAGATAATTTCATTTAAGTTACTGACAATTAAATTATTATTTAAGGGACATACGCAAACAGATTAAAGCCGGATTAAGTTGATGCAAATCCGGCTTAATTTAATATTCAGCTGTTCAAGCGTTCAAAGTATTAAGCGGCTTGTTCGTTAAACAGTCCTTGAACTATTGCAAGACCGAGCATTCCAGCCAAATATTCTTCAATACATGGAATAGTTTCTAGAGCTCGTTTATTGATATTATCCTGCTCAATAATCCATGCAGTAGATCCAATGGAATAAATGCTTTGCACAGAACGATTAATCAACGCTTTTTTATAATCATTGAGCCGCTTATTAGCTAAGAGAAAAGCAAGGTGTTCATCACTGTAATTGCTATAGGCTTCACGGGTGCTTTTAACCAGCGCTTCTTGTAACTTACGAGGACGCTCTAAAATCAGCTTACGCGCTGCTCGCTCAATGTCAACTTGAGTACGTTGAGTTTCTGGCAAATTTTTAAGTAACTCTTTTGCACATTGCTGGGCTTTTTCAAGCACTGCAAAACTATTAATCAGTTTGAACATTAATGATTTATCAGTCGAATCATAACCAGGAACAGCTCCGCCAAATAGTGGTTGAGACGTTTCATAGGCTTTTTTGACTTGCTCGATCTGTTGTTGGGCCAGAGATTGCGACAACTCTTCAATCATTTCTTTGCGATCGATGGTTTGTTGTAAAAACGCTTTGGCTTGAGTTTTATAGAGCCACAAAGGCATCGCAAATTTAAAATGCTGACGTTCTGTTTGCCAGTTTTCAATCAGGGCTCTTGCCTTACTAGAATTAGCATAATCTGCATGCTGCTCGAGCATCGCCAAAATAAATTGCTCATGGGCCCGTGCCTCATTAGTATCTTCACTCAAGCTATGCAATGCAACCGAAGTTTTATCGTACAGTTTTTCAAGTAAGTTCTCTGGGTCATACTGGTAAGCATTACCGCCCGACATCCCATTACAGAAGCCTTTACCAAAACCACCGATATTAAGCACAGAGCCATTCGTCATATATTCGCAAGCAAAATCGCCTACGCCCTCAACAACCGCCATGGCACCTGAGTTTCTGACCGCGAAACGGTCACCCGCTTCCCCGTTGATAAAAAACTTACCACCGGTCGCACCGAATAAAGCAAAGTTACCAATCAAGACGTTATTACCCGGTGTTTTAATACCACCGCCCGGCGATTCAACCACTAACGTACCGCCACAAGCAGACTTACCCACGCCATCATTACAGGTTCCTAAATGCTCCATACGCATACCATCATTTAAGAAGGCCGCATAACTCTGTCCTGCAGAACCATGAGTACGAATAACAATACTGTCAGGCGCCAAATAACGACGTCCTTGTGGGTGTGTATAAATAATCGTTGAATCGGCAACTTGCTGTTCAGTCAATTCATAAGACAACAAGCGTTCAATATCTATTGCTGCCTGCCCACCCACTGATTTATTACAGTTGTTGAGTTTAAAGCCCTCGCCTTCAATCACTAATTGTGACGATTGACCCTCAACAATAAAGGCTTTAGCGTGTTCGATAATTTTATCATCGACATTAAAACTGGCTTCCAGATAAACCGGCTTTGGCACAACAATCACATCAACTTTAGCCAGCATCTTGGTTAAATCAAGCTGACCCACCATAGACGGATGATCAATCAAATGCAATAAATCCGTTTTACCACGAATTTCCTGCAAACTCTGATAACCCAGCACAGCCAAAATCTCTCTTACTTCATGCGCCAGATTCATAAAATACTGAGCAAGAACGCGTGAATCTCCTTTAAATTCTTCATGTTCAGTGGTTAAACCGGCTGGACATTTAATATTGCAATTCTTTGCCATCACACAACGCAGCATCATCAGTACTGTAGTACCAAACTCAAAAGAATCAGCACCTAAAATAGCTGACTTAACCACGTCTATGCCACTCTGATGAGCACCACTGCCCCGTAGGATAACTTTATTTCGCAAGCCATTAACAGCCAAGGCTTGATGCACTTCTGCAATACCAATTTCAGGTGAACGGCCACTATTTTTTAAACTGGTTACCGCTGCTGCACCAGTTCCACCGGTATTACCTGCGACGTTAATAACATCCGCACCCGCTTTAGCCACACCGACAGCAATAGTACCAATCCCTTCAGAAGAGACTAACTTAACACCGACTTTAACACGTGCTGCTTTAGCATCATGTATCAACTGACCTAAATCTTCAATAGAATAAGTGTCGTGATGGGGTGGCGGACTCACCAACTCCACTCGGGGGGTACCGCCACGTAAGGCGGCAATTTCCACAGACACTTTAGCGGCGGGTAATTGTCCACCTTCACCAGGCTTTGCACCTTGAGCGATTTTAATCTCGATCTCTTTGATATTGGGGTCTGCTAAATAACCCGCCCAAACACCAAAACGACCTGAAGCAAACTGTTTAATGTTGCAAGAACGTAGGGTATTAAAACGACTTGAATGTTCACCACCCTCACCCGAATTACTTAACGCGCCAACAATATTAATCCCTTCCGCGACGGCTTCATGCGCTTCTGCAATTAAAGCCCCATGACTCATTGCCCCTGAAGCCAAAGTAGCAGTAATCTCATGCGCGGGTTGCACGTCTTTTAAAGCCAGAGGGTCACGCGCTGGTTTGATATGGCTTAAATAGTTAGCCAATAAAGTCGTGGTATCCGTCACCTTAAGTTCAAGCGCCTCACCCGATACGGCAGCAGTAAAGTCAGTGTCCGCAAACCGGTTTTTAAAGTGTGCAGCTAACTGTTCTAAACGCTCTGCAGAAGAGTTCGATGACAAAGCAATCTTGTAGCTACCTTCTGTAACTTCTGCAACGCTTAATCCGCGAATTAAATAATTAATATTACCGCGTAAATTCTGTTTACCTAAAATGCGATCAAACTCAGCCGTGGTATTTGCCGCGTTCACATCGGCAGGGAAATCCATAATATCGCGTAAAGAAGCCGGTCTTGAGTCTCTTTCCAAATACAGGTTTTTCGCAAAGCTACGATAAGCAGGGGTAATTCCAAAGCTGTCTATCTGTTCGGGTGTTCGTTTCTCATAACCGGTATCAAGATACGCGGTATCACTGGCAACAGGTGATTTATCCTGAGGAATATACAAAATGGCCTCATCGGTCATGTTGATATATTCTCTAACCGCGGTATTGCCGTAAGAATGGCCGGCGCCATCCTGACGTTCTTTAAATAAGCCCAGGAAAGGAATATCTTTTTCTTCACGCACCATTAAAGCTTTTTGATGCCATTCAACCACACTGGCGGCAATATCCGCATAACGCACGCCACCGACTGAAGCATGGATATTCGGGAAGTAACCATTTAAGCGTGGCTCATCCGTATCCAGATAATTGGACTCGAAGAACTCGCCACCGATGTAACTTTCTACTGTACACAGACCAAACTTACCCATGGTCTTCATCAGTGACTTTTCGATACCTTTCTGAAACTTGTATAAAACCTTTTCTCGCTCTGCCTCTGGATAATGACTGACCACCCGATTATGAACACTCAATGCACACACCGCTGAAGCACCAAAACCTAACAGCGTAGCAATATCATGAGGACTCGCTGCCTGACCCGTTTCTGCAATCAACGAGGAATTAAAGCGTAAACCTTGTTTAACTAAATGCTGATTAGCCGCTGCAATCATTAATAATGCCGGAATCGCTGCTAACTCAGAACTAATCTTTAAATCGCTTAAAATCACAATACCAATGTTATTCTTGGCGGCTTGTTCAACTTGTTCACAAACGTTTAATAATGCCGCCTCTAAAGCAACTTCATTGGCTTTAGGATCATTCAGATCGGGCTGATACACCATATCCAAAGTGATTGAACTGACACTGGTTTGTCTTCGAATCTGTTCCAGATGCGCTCGACTTAAGATAGGCGTTTCAATGACTAATTGCTTACTTGCCTCATCCGAGAATGTTGGTTTTGCTCCCAGAGCAACCCGCAAAGTCATCCCGTCACTTTCTCTAATAGAATCTAGCGGCGGATTAGTCACTTGCGCAAAGCGTTGACTAAAATAACGCGACATGCCCCCTTCGGCACTAGACAAGGCATTAGGCGCTAAGCCATAACCCATCGCAGACACTTTTTCCATACCGGTAGCCAGAATAGGATCTAGCAAGAACTTAAAGCTTTCCTGATTTAATGAATAAGCCGTATGTTGCTGATCAACCGTAAGCGGATGCTCATTACTGATTTCTGCTAAATCTACCGTAGGCAACTCAGACAGATGCAAACAGCGTTTAACTAATAATGCCTGATAATCTTGCTCACTCGCCAAACGATCTAAAACCTGATGATTGTTGTACGTTTCGCCAGTACTATGATCAAAATACAGCATGCCACCGGCCTCAATACGGCCTCGTTTTACAACCTCTTTAGGGGGGAAATCAATTTGACCCGCTTCTGACATCACCGCCAAATACTCATGCGTTTCAACCGAACGCAAAGGCCGCAAGCCTAAACGATCTAAACGCGCACCCACACGAATACCGTCATTAAAAATCAATGCCGCTGGACCGTCATTCTTTTCTTCGTAAAGGCTAAAATACTCCAGCATCGCACGGACTGAAGGCGATAAGGTGGTGTCATTTTCCCAGGCAGGCGGCATCATGGCTAACACCGCAGTGACAATATCCATATCATCTTCATTGATACGGCGCGTCAAGGTTTGATCAAGCCGACCGGAATCTGATTGCCCTTTCGGAAAAATAACATGCTTGTTATGCTGTCTGGCAATCGCACTTTCACTTAAACGATTTTTCTTGTCGGTATTCAGTTCGCCGTTGTGCGCCATGTACCGGAACGGCTGCGCCATCATCGTTGCAGGGGCGGTATTGGTAGAAAACCGGGTATGGAAAAAAAGCGTGCTAATTTCATGATCCGTGTCATACAGATCGATGAAATAAGGAATTACTTCAAAAGAGTTTAACCGGCCTTTATAAACCTGAGTACGTGAGCTCATGGATAAGGGGTAAAAACCTGTTAATTCAGGACGACTAAAGCCTTCAACTTCCAGATCCAGCAAGGCCGCTTGAATATGCTTTTCAAAGGCTTTATGAGACGCTTTTTTCAAACTTTCCGGACGACCGAAAACGCACTGCTTGATAGGTAACTGAGCTTTTACTGAGGCCGCGTTAAGAACCTCATTATCTACAGGCACATTACGCCACAGCAAGATAGGCAAATCAAAGCTGATGAAATGCCGTTCAATCAGCTCATTTGCAGCTGAATCATAATGATCATGATCTTCAGGAAAAAAGAAATTGGCAACGCCAAAATCTCCCAGCTCTAGATTCTTGATACTGGTTATTTTACGAAAGAATTTAAGAGATAAATCGATATTAACGCCTGCACCATCGCCTATCCCTTCTGCGCTCATCCCGCCACGATGCGGAATAGTACATAAGGCTTCATGAGATTTAACCAGCAAATCATGCGTTTGTTTACTTTGTTTGTGAGTGATAAAACCCACACCGCAGCTATCCTGCGATAAATCAGCGTTGTAAAGCATAGCGTTTTTATCTCTCATATTTTCGTTATGTGCAGCGTCTAGTGTTAGTCAATATCAAAGTTCATCAGCGCTCTATACGTCCGATTAACGCATGAAATTACCGTAAGATTATTTACAAGTCATTTAATAAACCGACGAATGTTAGCATAACTCGATTTATTTGTCATTTAGGGACATGCAATTTCTAGGGAAAATGCATTACAATACTTCGGACAGTTTACGCGGCGATAGCGCCATAGTTACATAAGGCTGCAAAGCCTAGGCTGGATTTTATGGCAGTAAAGTCCAACCCTAAGTGGCAAGAAAACCTTTCCAATAAATGCGCATTAAATTTACGGGTTTTCCAACTGGCGATGGAAATGACGTTGCGACCTGCACCTTCCACAGCCTGCTGCCTATCTTCCAGACGCAACAGATTCAGTGCCGCCAGTGAAGCATTGAAATGAAAGTTCAGCTTTGCTTCGGAGGTCGCTTGGCAATCGCACAGACCCGTGTATTGCTTGGCATCGCGGAACACGAACTCAATCTGAAATCTTGCCTTGTAATA
>QVQE01000113.1 GCA_003584865.1 Methylococcales bacterium | reverse complement strand
AAAAAGCCAGAACTACTACTGATTTCTTAAATTTAAGAAACAGCTAAGCCGTTTATCTTTAAAGTCACTGGCCGTTTTTTAATGGCTACGGTAGCTTGTTGTTAATTTTTTATTGACATCAAAAGTGTCAACTACTTTTAGGCCGCTATGAAGGATGCCCATCTCGGGCAATGGAATTACACTGCCATTCCTGAAGTGATAATTCCTGAAGTTGCCTAAGTTATTTAATGCACGTTCCTAAGCATTTTTCTAATTCTTCAATCGGGCGGGTGGTCATGATCCGTAGATAATCCACTATAAACGCTTCATGACTTAATTCACAGTAGCTAGAAATATAACCATTAAATTTTTTAATACCGGCCATCAACAGGCTTAATACAAGCAGTTCCTGTCAATGTTAGATATAAACTCTGAAAGTAAAGCTGTAGGGTCAGAAAAATCAATATAAATTGTGTAAGGGGAGGGTGTTTATAACAATAAACATTTAATAACTGACAGTCATTGTAAAAGTTTTGAATATAAAGTCTATGCGTATAACTACCTATATGACGATCAGCACTTTTAGTGTAAGGAACACACCGATAACAGGTAGATACCATGGAAAGCTTGTGAAACCCAGCGATAACAGCTGGATTTCCTGGGAAGCTTGTGTAATCCCACCGATAACAGCTAGATTACATGGGAAGCTAATGAATAAGCATTAATAACCTCATAAGTTAGTGGACTTCTTTGAGGTAGGCGGGGAATGTCCCGATTAAGTGAGTAGCCGTTATTTCTTTGGCTATTACTTGAAATAGCTCTGATGATCCCTAATATCAGCGTTAACTTAAATCTTTTTAAAAGGTAATTACAATGCGGATGGATAAACTAACCAGCAAGTTTCAGGCTGCAATAACTGATGCACAAAGTTTGGCCTTGGGAAAAGACCATCAATTTATAGAGCCAGCTCACTTAATGACGGCTCTGTTAGACCAGGAAGGCGGTACAATCAAGCCATTACTAGCACAGCTGGGTGTCAATACCCAGTTATTACGGACTGAATTGGTTAAAGAGTTAGGTCGTATTGCGACAGTTAGTGGTTCAGGGGGCGATGTTCAAGTCTCCAATGAATTATCCAGGCTGCTTAACTTAACCGACAAGCTGGCTCAGAAACGTAATGATAAATTCATTTCAAGTGAACTATTCCTGTTAGCCGCTTGTGAAGAGAAGGGCTTTTTAAATGAGCTTTTTAAAAAATCAGGTATCAATAAGAAGGCTGTTGAAATCGCTATTGATAAAATGCGGGGGGGTGAAGCTGTTGATGATCCAAACGCTGAAGATCAACGCCAGGCTTTAAATAAATATACGATTAATTTAACTGAGCGTGCCGAACAAGGCAAGTTAGATCCCGTGATTGGTCGTGATGATGAGATTCGTCGAACCATTCAGGTGTTACAACGACGTACAAAAAACAACCCGGTGTTGATCGGTGAGCCTGGGGTGGGTAAAACGGCGATTGTTGAAGGTTTGGCGCAACGAATTGTGAATGGTGAAGTGCCTGAAGGGATTAAAGGCAAGCAAGTGTTGTCGTTAGATATGGCTGCCTTGATTGCGGGTGCCAAGTTTCGCGGTGAATTTGAAGAACGCCTTAAAGCCGTGTTAAATGATCTTGCTAAACAAGAAGGTCAAGTGATTCTATTTATCGATGAGCTACATACTATGGTGGGCGCCGGTAAAGCAGAAGGCGCAATGGATGCCGGTAATATGTTAAAGCCAGCCCTCGCGCGAGGTGAATTACATTGCGTTGGTGCAACGACGTTAGATGAATACCGTAAATATGTTGAAAAGGATGCTGCGTTAGAACGTCGTTTCCAAAAAGTGATGGTTGATGAGCCTTCAGTTGAAGACACTATTGCTATTTTGCGGGGCTTAAAAGAAAAGTATGAAGTACATCATGGGGTTGAAATTACAGATCCGGCCATTGTGGCGGCAGCAACCTTATCCTATCGTTATATTGCTGATCGACAATTACCTGATAAGGCGATTGATTTAATAGATGAAGCCGCGAGTCGGATTCGTATGGAGATTGATTCTAAACCTGAAGAAATGGATCGCTTATATCGACGTTTAATCCAATTAAAAATGGAACAGGTAGCCTTAAAGAAAGAAACCGATGCAGCATCCAAGAAACGTTTGGATATTATTGAAGATGATATCAACGAACTGGAAAAAGAATATTCTGATTTAGAAGAGATCTGGAAATCAGAAAAAACCATGTTGCAAGGTTCGGCGACGATTAAAGAAAAACTCGAACATGCCAAAACAGAATTGGAGGCCGCGAGTCGAGCCAATGATTTAGGGCGTATGTCAGAGTTAAAATTTGGCATTATTCCTGAATTAGAAAAACAGTTAACCCTGTCTGCGCCAGCAGAAACTCAAAAGATGACTTTGTTACGTAATAAAGTCACTGATGAAGAAATTGCTGAAGTCGTTTCAAAATGGACAGGTATCCCTGTTTCTAAAATGATGGAAGGTGAACGGGATAAACTGTTACGCATGGAAGATTATTTAAGACAGCGTGTGGTCGGTCAAGATGAAGCGCTTAAAGCGGTGAGTAATGCGATACGTCGATCCAGAGCGGGCTTATCTGATCCTAATCGTCCGAATGGTTCGTTTTTGTTCTTAGGCCCCACAGGCGTAGGTAAGACTGAACTCTGCAAAGCCTTAGCCGAGTTTATGTTTGATACGACGGATGCTATGGTGCGGATTGATATGTCCGAGTTTATGGAAAAACATTCGGTTGCGCGTTTAATTGGCGCGCCTCCGGGGTATGTGGGGTATGAAGAAGGCGGGTATCTGACGGAACTGGTCAGACGTAAACCGTATTCAGTGATTCTCATGGATGAGATTGAAAAAGCCCACCCTGACGTGTTTAATATTTTACTGCAAGTGTTGGATGATGGGCGTTTAACCGATGGTCAAGGTCGAACCGTTGACTTTAGAAATACAGTGATTGTCATGACCTCAAATATAGGTTCTGACATTATTCAAGAGCTAGCCGGTGAAGCACTGTATCCGGTCATGAAAGCGGCGGTGATGGAAAGAGTCGGTCAGCACTTTAGGCCGGAGTTTATTAACCGTATTGATGAGGCGGTTGTGTTTCATCCCTTGGCGCGTGAACAAATTAGAGCCATTTCAGCGATTCAAATTGAGTTTCTTCGTGACCGATTACAAGCGAAAGAGATCGGCTTTGATATTAGCGCAGAAGCCTTGGATATATTGGGTGAGGCCGGCTTTGATCCTGTCTATGGGGCAAGGCCTATGAAAAGAGCAATTCAGCAGCTTCTGGAAAACCCGCTATCACAAGAGCTTTTGGCAGGGCACTTTGTGTCGGGTAATACTATAAAAGTGACTGTTGATGCGGAGGGCTTGCAGTTTACCAAGGCTTAATTTTGGCAGATAGAGGCGTAGTTGATACGCCTCTATCTTTAAAATCGGAGTGCAATCGCTTCAGCTATTGCCTGTAAAAACAGCTAAAGCTATTTTACTCCACCTTATAGAAGTTTAATTTCCGAAAGACTATAGGCTTTCGTGTTATTTCAAATTACCTGCATGCAGACCACATTCTTTTTTACCTGACTCCCACCACCACCGACCGACTCGTTCATGTTGATTAGGTAATACAGACCGGGTGCAGGGTTCACAGCCAATACTAATAAAGCCTTTTTCATGTAACTCGTTAAAAGGAACTTGATAAGCTTCGATATAATCCCACACTTGGGCAGAAGACCAGTTTAACAAAGGATTAAATTTAATCAGCGTGCTTTCGGGTGTTGAAAAAGTGGTATCTATTTGAATCTCAGGAATATCTTGCCGCGTATCTAAACTTTGATCTTTACGTTGGCCTGTTATCCAGGCATCAACCTGAGCTAATTTGCGCGTTAAAGGTTCAACTTTACGAATACCACAACAATCCTGATGACCGTCCTCATAAAAGCTGAATAAGCCTTTAGTTTTGACGAAACTATCCAGCTTATCCCGGTCTGGGGTTAATAGTTCTATGTCTATTTGATAATGCTTACGAACTTTTTCTATAAATCGGTACGTTTCTGGATGCAGGCGTCCGGTATCCAGAGAAAAGACCTGAATATCTTTTCTAATTTGCATTGCCATATCAATCAGGATGACATCTTCCGCGCCACTGAAAGAAATAGCAATATTACCATAGAGTTCCAGGGCTTTTTTAAGAATGGTTCGGGGATTCTTATTAGCCAACTCAGTTTGTAATGACTCAATATTTAAACTTGTCATGGATATATTTATACTGGGATTTAAGTCTGTGAAAAATAGTGTGTTAAGAATTCGTCAAAAGGTATTTGTTCTTTTGATTCGAGTTCTTTCTGTTTGGCAAGTGAACTTGCAGCCATCTCGGTAAACTCTTGTGTTAGTTTATCGTCTAAAGACGCTTGTTTAAAATACTGTGCGTGTTCCGCTGATTTATTGATAGCATATCGACTAAACGGTTGCCGAGTCTCTGACAGACTAGCCAGGATGCGTGCTGATGCTGTTAAGTTAGGATTTTCAACTAAGGATTGTTGTTTTGCGAGAGCAGCAGTATAGGGCTTATTATCATCGCCGTTATCCAAAATCTCACACACGGGTCGCATAGCTTCCAGTATTTCTGACGCCCAGTCTGTTAATAGCACTTTCTCTTCACCTCTATCCAGGAGTAGGCCTGGTTTTCGACCTAAATTGGCGACGGCTAATTGATTAGCGTTATTGACTTGATGATCCAGGTCAGAGATCTGTGGGCTATCTTTTACTAAGCACGTCAGTAATAGAGCCTCAATAAAACGCGCTTTATCCTCATCTATACCAATAGGATTGAATAAATCCAAATCCAGAGAGCGCATTTCTATATAACGAACGCCCCGTTTTTTAAGAGCCAGGGTGGGTTTTTCGCCAGAGTTGATGATTTGCTTGGGACGAATCGTACTATAAAACTCATTTTCAATTTGTAGGATATTACAGTTGAGTTGCTTATACTGGCCGTCGACAATCACGCCTATTTTTTCATAGTCAGGGTAGGGGGTTTCAATAGCCTGACTGAGGCTATCAACATACCCTGTCAAGGAGTTGTAATCAATTTTGAGATTCGCCTGGTTTTTACTCTTATACCCAATATCACTCATCCGCAATGACGTTGCATAAGGGTGATATAAGGTACCCGCGTCAAATTCTTCAAATTGAGTCATTAACTCCGGGCGACTTTTAAAGAAGTTTTTGCAAATAGCGGGCGATGCGCCAAATAGATATAGAATTAACCAGCCGACACGCTGAAAGTTTCTGATCAAACCAAAATACGCTTCAGCCCTAAACTGCTCGATGTTAAGCGGGCTGTTTTCTTGTTGGTGCAATACGGGCCAAAGCGGTTCAGGGACAGAATAATTAAAATGAATACCCGCAATAGCTTGCATAGTTCTACCATAGCGATGCCATAAGCCGTGACGATAGACATGTTTCATCCGGCCAATATTAGAAGAGCCATATTCTGCAATAGGAATACTTTCATCACCATCGATTCCACAAGGCATACTCGCGCCCAGAAGCATTTCGCCGTTTAAGTGATCATAAACAAATTGGTGAATATGTTGTAAGTAATCCAGACTATCGCGGATGTTTGCGAACGGTGGGGTAATTAATTCAATAAGGGCTTCAGAATAATCTGTCGTTATGGTCGGATGAGTGAGCGCTGAGCCCAGCGCACTAGGGTGCGCTGTTTTCGCTATATGGCCATCT
Organism: Methylococcales bacterium; assembly: GCA_003584865.1. Classification (GTDB taxonomy): domain Bacteria; phylum Pseudomonadota; class Gammaproteobacteria; order Methylococcales; family Methylomonadaceae; genus Methylobacter_C. Next base: position 17,027 of record QVQE01000113.1, on the reverse strand, counting down.
TGCCCGATGCGTAGACTTTCTTTTTCAATGCCTTTAAATCCCTCGCAAAGTAGATGTTGACGATCATGTTCTAAGAGTTGATCGAGTCGCTTTGAAAGCTTATTCGTAAAATACGTCATAGAGTCGGCGTGTGTTCCCTGCAGTCCTGTATAATTGAACCATTATAAAGGGTTTAACTGATTGAAGAAATATTATCGTCGTATGAGCATGACACAGTGAACACTAAACCTATCGAAATACTGAAGGCTGTTTTTGGCTATGATTGCTTTAGAGGCCAGCAACTGGCGGCTATTGAAACGATATTAGCAGGGCAGGACGCCTTAGTTTTAATGCCAACCGGAGGTGGTAAATCCTTATGCTATCAGATTCCTGCATTAATAAGGTCGGGTGTAGGTATTGTTATTTCACCTTTGATTGCCTTAATGCAAGATCAAGTCAGCGCCTTACTTCAACTGGGGGTTCGGGCTGCGTTTTTAAACTCCACCTTAGCCCTTGATGAGGTTCGCAACATTGAGCGGCAGTTATTAAATAATGAACTGGATTTGTTATACATAGCTCCTGAACGATTAACCTCAGCACGAACTTTAGCTTTATTTCAACGCATTAAAATAGCCTTGTTTGCAATTGATGAAGCGCATTGTGTGTCTCAATGGGGGCATGACTTTAGAGTCGATTATTTACAACTCTCCTTGCTGCATGAGCAATTCCCCAGTATTCCCCGGATTGCTTTAACGGCTACGGCGGATGAGAAAACCCGGCAAGAAATCATTCTACGCTTACGCTTAGAGCAAGCGCCGCTTTATCTTAGCGGGTTTGATCGTCCGAATATCCGTTATCGAATTGTGCAGAAACAAAATTCACGGCAACAATTAATCGATTTTATAAGAGCTGAACATACAGGTGATGCGGGTATTGTTTATTGTTTATCCCGTAAAAAGGTTGATGAAACGGCGGAATGGTTAAGATCAAAAGGGATTAATGCTTTGGCTTATCATGCTGGCATGACCAATGACTTACGCTATCAGCATCAACATCGATTTTTGATGGAAGAAGGGTTGGTTATGGTTGCTACGATTGCTTTTGGAATGGGCATTGATAAACCTAATGTGCGTTTTGTGGCACATCTGGATTTGCCTAAAAGTGTTGAAGCGTATTATCAAGAAACCGGTAGGGCAGGGCGTGATGGTTTACCTGCGAATGCCTGGATGGCCTATGGTCTGCAAGATGTAATTACCTTGAGACGAATGCTGGCCGATTCTAATGCCGATGAAGCCCATAAGCGTTTAGAGCTGCATAAGCTGGATGCGATGCTGGCTTTATGTGAGCAGGTGCATTGTCGACGTCAAGGGTTATTAAAATACTTTGGTGATGAGCTTGAGCAGCCTTGTAATAATTGCGACACCTGTTTGGATGCTGTAGAAACCTGGAATGGATCTTTAGTGGCACAACAGGCTTTATCGTGTATTTATCGTACCGGTCAGCGCTATGGTGTGGGTTATTTGATTGATGTATTGCGAGGTAAACTCACCGAGCGCATTATCAGTGCAGCCCATGACAAACTATCGACGTTTGGTATTGGTAAAGATCTGGATGAGCAGCAATGGTCATCCGTGTTTAGACAATTGGTTGCCCGTAATTTGGTGTCTGTTAATTTTGATCATTTTGGGGTTTTACATCTTACCGAGGCCTGTCGTCCTATTTTGCGTGGTGAACAGCAACTCATGTTGCGTAAGGATATCAAGCCTGAGAAGAGTCGATTGGGTAAGAAAGTCGTCAGTAAAGCGTTTAGTAAAACCGATATCAATAAGAACCTATGGGAAGCTTTGCGCTCTAAACGCCGAGAGATTGCTGATGATCAGGATGTGCCACCCTATATTATTTTTAATGATGCCACATTAATGGCAATGGTCGAAACTAAACCAGCCAACTTGCAACAAATGGGATTACTGTCAGGGATCGGTGAGCGCAAGTTGATGCTTTATGGTGAGACTTTTTTAGCTGTCATTAAAGGCATTACCGGCATGATGGGTGATAGTAAAATCCCGGAAACAGTGCTTGAGTCCTTAGACTTATTTAAATTAGGTTTTACAGTTAAGCAGGTTGCCCATAAAAGGGCATTAAAAGAAGATACTATTTATACTCATCTTTCTCAGGGCCTGGAACAGGGGTTATTGATATTGAATGACGTTTTAGATTTATCCGGGCAAGAAATAAAAAACATAGAAGCGGCTATTTTAGCGTTACCCAGTGAACAGCAAAATGCACTGAAGCCGATTTATGATTTATTTGATGGTGAATACTGTTATGGCATTTTACGTTGTGTCAGAGCGAATTTACAGTTTAAAACCTAAGCCTTAACAACCTGATGGATGTGTTGTACCATAGCAAGTAACTGTATCAAGCAAATAAATTAACTGGAGAAATAAATGACCGTAAGTGTTGATGATTTCAAGAAGGCGCTACAACTGTGGGCAAGTGGTGTTACCGTGGTAACCACGCAATCCGAGAAGTTTGGCGTTCAAGGCATGACCGTAACTGCCTTTTCAAGTGTTTCAGTTAATCCACCCCAGATTTTAGTGTGTATTAATCAGGCAGCCGATACCGGAGACGGTATTCAGGAAAGCGCACATTTTGCAGTGAATGTATTAACCGTTGATCAGCAAGAAGTATCTAATCAGTTTGCCGGTGGTTGCAGTCAGGAACAACGCTTTGAAAATGTCAATTGGAGCGCGAGTGCCAATGGTGCGCCTATTTTAAATGACAGTCTGATGTCTCTGTCTTGCAAGGTGGTTAATAAGGTTTTGGTGGGTACTCATTGGGTTATCGTTGGTGAAGTTGAAGAATCGATCTGTCGTTCAAATACGCCATTGTTATATTATTCTGGTGCTTATAGAAAATTAGCTGAAGGTTAATTCGACCTGGATTACAGATAACATCGAATAGGACGATGTTATCTGTGCTGACCCTTTAAGACAAGCTGTCCGTTTTAAAGCCTCATGAGCAATATGCCCAAAAATCAGTTGTAATTATTAATTTAATGATGGTACTATCAACTATTAGCTACATCAGTTGGTTTTGGAATTCTCCATTCTGACTGGCTTGCAGCGACACTATCAGGGTTCTTGTTTGGCTTGATTCGCCTCTATAGAAATAGAGTGATGGATGCGGTCATTGCTCATTCGGTAACTAATTTACTGTTATCGGCTTATGTCCTCCATTATTCAGCATGGTCGCTTTGGTAATTTATCTCATCTAGATGGGAGTTTCAAAAATAGCTCAATTTTAATATGAGCCTTATAACCTGACTATTTTTAGGTTATCTTGTGTTGATTTATCCTGAAGGGATTGCAGTGTGTGGTTTTTTTGTTTTTATGGGATAATCCAAACTATCTTTACTAAACTGGATTGACTACCATGACTTTCCCAACTATTGAATCTTTTGTACGTAACGCACCTTTAGCCAGATTACAACGCTTACCGGGTAACACGACTAATGTTATTCTGGCAAAGATGGAGGGCAACAACCCTGCTGGATCAGTCAAAGACTTACCTGCACTAAGCATGATTAAACACGCTGAGGCCAGAGGTGAGATTAAACCGGGTGATCGTTTAATAGAAGCTACCAGCGGAAACACAGGGATTGCTTTGGCGATGGTAGCAGCTATCAAAGGCTATAAAATGACCTTAATCATGCCCGATAATATGAGTGATGAGCGTAAGGCATCAATGAAAGCCTACGGTGCTGAGATTATTCTTACGCCTGCTTCTGGTAGCATGGAGGCCGCGATTGATTTAGCCAGAGAGATGGAAGCCGCTGGACAAGGTCGCATTCTGGATCAATTCTCTAATCCTGATAATCCACTGGCCCATTATGAAAGTACCGGGCCAGAAATTTGGGAAGATACCCATGGCAAGGTCACTCATTTTGTCAGCTCAATGGGAACCACCGGGACTATTATGGGTACCTCAAGATATCTCAAAGAACAAAATCCCGGGATTCAAATTGTCGGCGTTCAGCCGGAAGGTGATTCTAAAATTCCTGGTATCAGACGTTGGCCCAAAGAATATCTGCCTAAGATATATCAGCCTGAGCGCGTTGATAGAATTATTGATATTAATCAACTGACCGCAGAAAACACCACACGTGCATTAGCGTCAGAAGAAGGTATTTTTGCCGGTGTTTCCTCGGGCGGTGCGGTGGCTGCTGCCTTAAAACTATCTGAAGAAGTCGAAAATTCAATCATCGTGGTTATTATCTGTGATCGAGGCGATCGCTATTTATCAACGGGTATATTTCCGGCTTAATCATTCTTTAAAAACTATATATTACAGATTGCATGTCAAAAAGAAGACCAAGAAAAAAGCAACTACCTGAAACGCCCGTTAAAGTGATCATCGAGTCTCTCGCACATGATGGTCGTGGTGTTGCCCATGTTGAAGGCAAAGTCATTTTTATTGATGAAGCCTTACCAGGTGAAGAAGTCGAGTTTGTCTATACAGACAGCCGTAAGGATTACGCAGAAGGAAAAGTGGTTAGTCTGTTAAGCCGAGCGGCTGACAGGACTGAACCGTTATGTCCGCATTACGGTGTTTGCGGTGGCTGTAGTTTTCAGCATGTTGAATCTGCAGCGCAAATCAGAATCAAGCAGGAATTACTTAACGAGCAGTTTAAACGTATTGGTAAGGTTGAAATACCTGAACTCTGGCAACCGTTGGAGGGTCCACATTGGGGCTATCGTCGTAAAGCCCGGATGGGTGTTAAGTATGTCGCCAAGAAAAACCGGGTTTTAGTTGGCTTTAGAGAACGGCGGCATCCTTATTTAGCGGAAATCGATAGTTGTGTGGTGATGCATCCTATCGTCGGTACCAAGCTGGTCGCACTGGGTGAAATGATTGCGGGTTTGACTATCAGAGACAAAATCCCGCAAATAGAAGTCGCCATTGGCGATGAGCAGTGTGTGTTATCTTTTCGGGTGCTTGAGCCTGAGACTGCAGAAGATCAAGAGAAGATGCGTATTTTTGGACAGCAACATAACATGAGTTTATGTGTGCAATCTAAAGGCCCGGACACCATTGTACCATTGGACGGAGAGCTTGAAGTCATTCCAACCTATGCTTTACCTGATCAAGGTATTGAGTTTAAGTTTAGACCTGCCATGTTTACTCAGGTTAATTACGAAATTAACAAACAAATGATTAACAGGGTCTTGGAAACCCTGGATTTAAATGAAAGTGATACGGTTCTGGATTTGTTTTGTGGCTTAGGCAACTTTACCTTGCCTATGGCGAAGTTTGCCGGACTCGTGGTGGGTATTGAAGGTGATCAACCGCTGGTTAATCATGCTAAAGAAAATGCTCGCTATAACAATATTAGCAATGTTGAGTTTTACGCGGCTGACTTAAGTAAAGATATCAGTGACGAGCCTTGGGCAAACCGGAAATATAACAAAATCATGTTAGATCCTTCCAGAGCAGGGGCCTCTGAGGTTTTAAAGTATTTTAAAAAGTGGCAGCCCGAGCAAATTGTTTATGTTTCCTGTAATCCATCAACATTGGCCCGTGATGCCGGGATTCTTGTTAATGAGCTAGGCTATCAACTGGTTAAAGCCGGTGTGATGGATATGTTTCCTCAGACCGGGCATGTTGAGTCTATCGCGTTGTTTAAGAAATAGAGGAACTGGGTTTAGTTATATCTTCCTTAAATCGGGTCAAAAACTCAGTTTCATCAAGTACTGTAATTCCTAAGGCTTGGGCGTTGGTTAGTTTAGAGCCAGCGTCTTTGCCTGCAACCACGCAACTGGTTTTTTTTGATACCGACCCCGCTACTTTGGCGCCTAAACGCTCTAGCAATTCCTTTGCTTCACTGCGGGTTAACTGTTCTAGTGTGCCGGTTAATACCCAGGTTTGTCCAAGTAAGGGTTGTTGATTAATGGGTTCTTCAACTTCATCTGGCCAGTTAACACCTGCGCTCATAATCGCTTTAATTATTGCTTTGTTCTTTTCATCATTAAAGAAATGCACAACATTTTGAGCCATAACCGGGCCGATATCGGGAACTTGCAGCAGATCTTCAAGCGATGCATGGGTTATAGCGTCTAAGGTTTTGAAGTATTTGGCGAGGTATTTAGCGCCTTCTTCCCCAATTTCGTGAATACCTAATGCACCGATAAAGGTAGCGAGTCGGGTTGTTTTAGATGTTTCTATTGAGTCTAAAACATTTTGGGCGCTTTTCTCACCTTGGCCGTCCAACGTAGCTATATCATTAAGGCTGAGTGTGTAAATATCGGCAATTGTTTTGAGAGTGCCATTATTATAGAGCACTTCAATGAGCTTGGTGCCCAGGTTATTAATATTCATGAATTTGCGTGAGGCGTAATGTTTAATACGCTCAGCGCCTTGAGCAGGGCAGGTTAAGCCTGCTGTGCAACGGAAGGCGGCTTGTCCGGGCAGTCGTTCAACGGGTGCCTGACAGACGGGACACTGTTCTGGCATGATAATAGGCAGTCTTTGAATACCTTGGGTTATCACTTTTACTACTTTGGGAATGACGTCTCCGGCTCTTTGTATTTCTATGTCGTCACCAATACACAGACCCAGACGCTCGATTTCATCCATATTGTGTAAGGTGGCATTACTGACGGTAACGCCACCGACAAAGACGGGTGTTAAACGGGCGACGGGGGTTAAAACACCGGTGCGCCCAACCTGAAAATCAACAGCGAGTAACTGGGTGATGTCATTTTGAGCAGGAAACTTTCTGGCGACTGCCCATTTTGGTGAACGGGCAATAAAACCCAGGCGTGTTTGCAGGTTTAAATCATCGACTTTATAAACTATGCCATCAATATCCATGGGAAGTTGGGTTCTGGCAGCTTCCATGATTTTATAATTGCTCTCAAAGTTTTCAAAGCTTCCTTGAAAAGTATAACAATGTGGGTTTCTTCTAAAGCCTAGTTGCTGTAAATAGCCGAGGATTTCAGAATGTAAAGTAAAGTGGGTGTCACCTTCATAAGCTCCTATCCCGTAAGGAATAAATTGTAAGTCCCGCTCGGCAGCAATCTTGGGATTCATTTGCCGAATACTGCCAGCCGCTGCATTTCTGGGGTTTACAAACGTCTTACGCTCATTTTCCAGAGCTAAGCTATTTAGTTTTTCAAATGCCGCTTTGGGCATAAACGCTTCGCCGCGTACATCCAATTGCTTTGGGGGATTTGCAGTAGCTAATTTAAGCGGAATAGATTTGATGGTTTTAATTGTGTGAGTAACCTCTTCACCTATCTGACCATCTCCTCGTGTTGCGGCATAAATTAAATGGCCGTTTTCATAATGGATAGTAATCGCTAAGCCATCCAGTTTAGGCTCGCTAAAAATAGTTAGTGTTGATGGATCGATCTCAAGGTCTTTGGCTGCTTTTTCAAAAAAAGCATAGGTCTCTTCAAGGCTGAAGGCATTAGCCAAAGAGAGCATCCGAACTTGGTGTTCGACTTTTGTATAATCATCGATCGGTTTTGCACCCACTCTCTGAGAAGGTGAGTCAGAAATAATTAATTCTGGGTGATTGGCTTCTATCGATAGCAGTTCTTTAAAAATACGATCGTATTCAGCATCAGGAACAATGGGGTTGTCCAGCACATAATAGGCATGATCCCACTGGTTTATTTTATTGATTAAGTCGTTATAAACGGTGTTCAATGGGATAAGCATTAATACCAGCAAGGGAAGCGTTAACGGTTTAAAGGGGAGGGGTTAAACCGTTAACATTAGGTTTACAAACTAAAACGAAGCGCTTGAATAGTCGCATCCGTTAATTTACGTTTATGATGATCCAGGATAGTCCCATCCAATTCTATTGCTAGAAGCTGTAGGGTTTCTATGTAGTCATCAAAAATAATTTGGGCATCATCCAGCACACCCGGCTGCATAAAAAAGATTAAGCCATGTGTAAAAAAGGATTCCAGGTCTCTTTCAGGAAAAGTCCCTGTTCCAGACATACTAGCAACCCCATAATCGACCAATCGCTTAGCATCCAGGCGCTCATAAATTTTTAAACTGCCATACTCAAGTCCAACGATGCTAAAGGCATTAGCTAAATCAAGCCCATTAAAACCTTCATCCGCGTTTGCTATAAGACTAAACTGGATAATCGCTGGAGCGGATAACCGTGGCGATGGCTCAAGATCATCATCACTGTCATAAAAATCTTCATCCTGTTTAATAGTACGGGCAGGACCCACATCATCGTTTTCTGTTGAAACAGGCGCTGCATATCTTTTACCCTGTTTGTTAATCCCCAGAAAATCATAATCTTCGCCTTCTTGTAGTTGTCTGTTTTTTAAATAACTCCAAGCCAATAGACCCATGACAATTATTAGACCCGTTCCAATAATTACAACTCTTAATAGTTCTTTATCCATTAGATTTCCGCCAGATTCACTGCTTCTTCAATATCAACTGCGACCATTCGGGACACACCCGGTTCTTTCATCGTTACGCCGGCCAATTGTTGTGCAATTTCCATAGTGACTTTATTATGGGAAATGTACAAAAACTGGACAGATGACGACATCTCTTCTACCATTTTTGAAAACCGTCCGACATTCGCATCGTCAAGTGGGGCATCAACCTCATCTAATAAGCAGAAAGGAGCTGGATTCAGTTCAAAAATTGAAAACACTAAGGCTACTGCTGTTAATGCTTTTTCTCCTCCAGATAGCAAATGAATAGAGCTGTTTCGCTTTCCAGGGGGTCTAGCAATAATGTTTACACCTGATTCTAACAAATCTTGCTCGGTTAATTCCAGATAAGCTTGTCCGCCACCGAATAACTTTGGGAATTTTTCTTGTAATCCGGTGTTTATTTTATCGAATGTTTCTTTAAAACGCAGCCTACTTTCTTTATCAATTTTACTAATCGCCTGATCCAGTATTTGCAATGCCTCAATTAAGTCAGCATGTTGTTCATTAAGAAAGTTCATGCGTTCTGATTGCGCTTTATATTCTTCTATGGCTGTCAGGTTAATAGTGCCTAAACGCTCAATTTGATTAGATAGTTCGTCAACTTTACTTTTCCAGTATGATTCTTCAGCCTGCTCTGGTAAAGTCCTTAAAACGTGCTCAGCATTAGCATCAATTTCTTTAAGTTGCTCATTAATGGTTTGCTGACGGACTTTACATTCTTGCAACTCAAAGCGAATACTATCCAGCCCCTCTTTTTGTTTCTCCAACGTACGTTGTGTATAAGTCTGTTGTTCTGATAATTGAGTTATTTCAGCTTCGATAGATTCTTGTAATTGGCGTTGAGTTTTTAGCTTGGCTTCTATTTTATCTTTTTCGAGAGATTGTTGCTTGAGTTGTTCTTTTTCATCATTCAGAGGGGATAGGGTTTGTTGGCGTTTTTTATCGAGCGTGGCAAGCCAATCAATCGACTGTTGATGCTGGCTCTTGAGTCGATCAATTTGTTTAATAGTTGAGCTTTCAGAAGTACGTAAGGCGTCAATTTTTGCTTTTAATGAGTAGGTTTGCTGCATGGCTTCATTAACAGTCTGTTCGGTATTGTTCTGTTGAGACTGTAAGCGCTGATGAGCCTCTTCAAGTTTTAGCTTGATGTCTTCTTGCTGCTCTAATGCCGCTTCAGCTTCTTCCTGTAAATGTCTGGACTCGACCATTATCGCTGTATTTTCGTTTATTTCACGCATTATTTCTTCAAGATCATTCGCAATTTGCTCAAGTCGGCGTTGCTGATGCGCCCAGCGCGTCGAATAGGCGCTGAATTCCGCGCTCTTTGACGAGAGTTCTGCACCCAGTTTATTGTCTTGCTGCTGGAGCGATTCACGTAAAATTTCAGCCTCTTTTAATTCAAGTTCAGTGTTGGATAGTTGATCTTCAAGGTTATATATTTCTTGAGTCAATTCTTCTTGACGGATTTTCAACAAACGTAATTCTTTTTCACGCTGCAAAATGCCCACTTTACTATCTTTGGTGTGCGTTATTTTTAACCAGTTTGAGCCAAACCAGATACCTTCTGGCGTGATAGCGGACTCGTGAGCACTCATCTTCCCGGCTAAAGTGCTGGCGGCCTCGTTATTGTCGGCACAGTAAATATTACTTAACAAGGAGCCAATATCCCAAGGGGCTTTAACCTTATTCAGTAATAAGGAGGCGGTGGCTTGATTGTCAGGTAGGTCATTTTTTGTGGCTTTTTCAACATTAAACAGTGTTACTGATTCCTTATCTAAACTATCTAAACCCTGAAAAACGGATTCGGGATTAGTTATACAAATAGCTTCTAAATAACGCCCTAATGCGGTTTCAACGGCAGTATCCCAGCCAGCGTCAACGTCTAAAAATTCAGCTAGGCGTTGGTTGTTATTCAGATTCATAGATTCTAGCCAGGCAGATAAATTTTTATTATCTTTACCCATTGCATGTTGTTGTAATAACTCCAATGAAGTTATTTTACCTTTGATGCTATGGCTTTCAGAACGATGCGTGTGAAGGGAGTCATGAAGTTGCTTTATCTGTAGTCGTTGTTCCCGAATTTGGTGATGCAATTGCTCTAATTGAGCCTGAAAATCGTCTCGTTGAAAGCCTATGATTTCAATATCAGCATCTAAGGTCTCAAGGTCTGTTTGTAATTCACTGGAGGCTAGTTCATCCTGTTCGTTTTGTAATTTATCCTGACGAATTTGTAATTGACGAAGCTGGTTGTCCAGTTGAATTATTTTGGTCTTATGCACTTCAGCTTGTTCTTTGTTTTTAGAACTCAAAAAACGATAATCTTCCCATTGAACTTGCCATGCCGCTTTTTGTTGAAGGGTCTCTTGTTGAAGTTGCAAAACATCAGCCTGTTTTTCTTCAGCAAGCTGGAGATTTTCTTCGGTTTCTAATAAAGTTTGCTTTAATTCATCCAGGGTTTGCAAATCAGACTCAAGTTGATTCAATGATTGTTCTGCTTGAAGTTGGGTACGTTTAATGTCATGCAATGTCTCTTCGTAGCTGACTTCATGATGTTTAATGGCTTGCTGTAAACCACCTACTTCAGCGACTATTGTATAGTAATCGCCTTGGGCTTCATTAAATAGCTGTTGTTGGGTTTTATGTTCAGCTCGTTTTACATCGACCGTTTTTTCAATGTCCCGCACTTCTACAAATAAACGGTTGTGTTCGTTAGCGACCTCGTGAAGTTTAATTTCCAGTTGTTTGCTGGTTTGATAAAACGCATTCCAACGCATCGCCAATAATTCGAGCCTAAACTGACGCTCCTGCTTTTTTAGCTCAGTATATTTTTCTGCTTTCTCTGCTTGCTTTTGTAAATGCTTGAGTTGTTTTTCAACTTCTTCCCGTAAATCATCAAGGCGTTCGAGATTTTCCCGGGTGTGTTTCATCCGGGTTTCTGTTTCACTACGACGCTCTTTGTATTTTGAAATACCCGCTGCTTCTTCGATATGCACTCTCAGTTCATCAGGTTTTGCCTCAACCATGCGTGAGATGGTACCTTGTTCTATAATCGCATAGCTTCTTGAACCTAAACCGGTGCCTAAAAATAAATCCGTAATATCTTTGCGTCGACAGCGTGAGCCATTGAGCAAAAATAAGGATTGACCATCCCGACTCACTTGACGTTTGATAGCAATGGAATCATATTGTGCATATTCGCCACCCAATTTGCCGGCAGAGTTATCAAAGATAAGTTCGACCGACGCTGTGCTAACAGGTTTTCTACCTGAAGAACCATTAAAGATGACATCCGCCATATTACCGCCGCGTAAGTGTTTGGCCGAGCTTTCGCCCATAACCCAACGAACGGCATCAATAATATTGGATTTACCACAACCATTGGGGCCTACTATAGCCGTTAAATTTCCGTGTATGGGGATGACTGTTGAATCAACAAATGATTTAAAGCCCGACAGTTTAATCTTTTCCAACTTCATATCTGGGTATAAACGTCCTGTATTTGGGTTAATAAACTAAGCATTATCGATGAATTTGCATTAAATTTCGACCGTTCTGTTAACAAGTAGGTTGCGCTAATGCCATTAAGTTAGGGAGGTAGGTTAACTGTGGGAGTGGTATTAGTGTAGCGTGTCTGAACGGGCAATCCTCTCTTCCTGGAGTAGTATGCTGACATCTACTTTATCAAAGACATAGTGTTCGCCACAAAACTCACAGCCCACATCAATTTTTCCTTGTTCTTCCAATATAGACTCAAGTTCTTCAGCACCCAAAGCGCGTAAGGTTCTTTCTATTCTTGCTCGACCACAAGAGCATTCAAATTGAACGGGTTCACTATCAAACAGTCTGATTTGATCTTCATTGAATAAATTATAAAGGAGTTCTTCGCAATTCCACTCTAATAACTCGTGTTCTGTAATCGTGTTTGCTAATATCTCAACCCGTTCCCAGTCAGCAGTATCGCTATTTTGTGAGGGTAATTCCTGAAGCAGTAAACCTACGGCATGGGTTTTATTGGCAACTAGCCATAATCGGGTATTGAGTTGCTCGGATTGTTCAAAATAAGTTTGTAAAGCGGCTGCTAAATTTCCGCCTTCTAAGGGTACAATACCTTGGTAAGGTTGTCCCTCATCGGGTTCAATAGTTAATACCAGTTGACCTTTCCCAAAGGTTGATTCCAGCGAGCCGTTAGCAACTTCATCCTTGCAACGTATTAATCCCCGAATTTTTTTATCGTGAGTTGATTGGGCAACCAATGCTTTAAAGTCACCATCACCTTGAGCCTGAAGTATCATTGAGCCACTGAACTTGATGGTGGCTGACAGCATAACAACAGCCGCCAAGCCTTGTCCTAATAGTAATTGTGCATTCTCAGAGCCTTGTTGATGTTGCTTTGCGGTTTGCCAACTGGTATTGAGTTTTACCCACTCACCTCGGATACCTAGTGTTTCAAATAAAAAGCGGCGTAAAACATCTTGCTCTATCATTAATCCCTCTTTAAAAAGTTGGGTTGCTATAATCCAAAAAAACAGTAAGATGAAAACAAATAATAACTCACTAGCTACCAAATATCATAGACTATGATTTTAACATTAAATAAGCTTAGGTGCTCTTTACCTGAACCTTCAAAAGCATTACCGGGTAGAGATACTCCAATGGTGATCACTAATCATCATTTTGTAACAGGCTATCCTATTGCGCCACCTTTTCCTACCCATTTACACCAGGCCTGTTTTGGTATGGGCTGTTTTTGGGGTGTTGAACGAAGATTCTGGCAACAACCGGGTGTGGTCAGTACCGCAGTGGGTTATAGCGGTGGCTATACGCCCAATCCGACGTATGAAGAAGTCTGTACCGGATTTACGGGACACAATGAAGTGGTGAAAGTAATTTATGACCCAGAAATGACGTCTTACGCTGAATTGCTCAGAGTATTCTGGACTTCGCATAATCCGACTCAAGGGATGAGCCAGGGCAATGACGTGGGCACACAATATCGCTCTGGAATTTATACGAATAGTGACGCGCAGCTTGAGCAAGCATTAGAATCAGAAAAGTATTACCAAACCCTTTTAACTCAGGCCGGGTTTAACCTAATAACAACAGAAATCAGATCGGCTGGTGTTTTTTATTATGCAGAAGATTATCATCAGCAGTATCTTGCAAAAGAGCCGATGGGGTATTGTGGTTTGAAGGGGCTGGGCGTTAATTATGGGGAGTAATTTTAAACGCTGACAAACAAAAAAAGGCGGTAATTAAACCGCCTTAGAGCTATTTAGGAGTGATATAACGCAACTTTCAGCTATAAAGCTTTATCAGAGCTTTAAAAGTTAGGTTAATAATATCAATAGTTAATACAAATAAAAATGTGACATATTGTCGCAGCCAATTATTTAGAGTATAAGGCAGTAAAAACTATTCCTTAAAGCGAGTATTTTCAGGTTTTAAACCTTTCTTTTTCAAAACTTAGTCATTTTTATCTATTAAATGCTTTCACATATATCACCAAAATCAGAAGTTTCTGTTCGGCAAAACCTTAAGTGGCTATATATTCTTAGAAACTTGATGATCTGTTGCGAAGTATTACTGATTATTTTATCTGTACATGGTCTGGGAATACGATTACCCGAACAACAGCTTTGGTTGGTTGTGTTAGCAACAGGTGCCGCCAATATTTACACGTCAATGCGCATGGAGGTAGATGAGCCGGTGACAGAGCTGGAGATTTTCTCACAGATCTCTCTGGATGTTTTTGCTATTGCGGCTTTATTGTATTTGACAGGAGGCGCTTCAAATCCAATTACCTGGGTGTTTTTGTTACCGGTTATTATTACTGCGATTATGTTGCCGCAGGCCTATGCCTGGTATATGGTGATAATGACCACATCCTTGTATACCATGTTAATTGCTTTTAATGTGCCTTTGCCATCGATAGAGCCGCATGTGCCTGATTCCGCTTTAATGCAATCTAATCCTGAAAATTATCTTTTATTGCAGCATGCTCATATTATGAGTGATAAGAGTTATTTTAGCCTGCACATGTTTGGAATGTGGTTCGGTTTTGTCTTCAGTGCGGGTCTGGTTGCCTTTTTTGTTGTTGAACTCGCGAGAACGCTTAGGGTGCAGGAGAGAAGTCTGGCTAAGGCTCGGGAAAATGCTTTAAGAGATGAACGGGTGATTGCTTTGGGTACCCTAGCGGCCAGTGCTGCTCATGATATGGGAACACCTTTGGGTACTATAGCGATTGTTTCTCATGAGTTGAGTCAAGAATATCCCAGTCATCGTTATCCAGAGTTGTACGAAAAGATGGCAATCATTCAACAACAAATCAATCGATGTAAGGACGCGCTTTCAGTGATGTCCGCATCAGCGGGGGAGGTGCGTGCTGAATCAGGGAGTGTGATGTTACTGATTGAGTATATTGATGATGTCATCAAGCAATGGCGTACCCACGAATCAGGCGTTAAGCTGAGTTATTTTATTGATCCTCATATTGAAACGGATGCTAAAATTATCGCTGAGCGCACCTTAACACATTCACTGATTAATATTTTAAATAATGCCGCTGAAGCGTCTCCTCCTGAATTGGGTATTGAGTTTCATGCGAGTTGGGATTTAAATACGATTAAGATTAAGATCAGAGATTTTGGTTCTGGCTTTCCACCAGAGATTGTTGAGTTTGCGGGTAAACAACCCGTTGTTAGTAAAAAACGTGGTTTGGGGGTGGGTTTGTTTTTGACGTACTCCACGATTACTCGTTTAGGCGGTATTATTAAACATTACAATAGCGATTCAGGGGGGGCTATTGTTGAAATTACACTCCCTCTCTTAAATACAGAGACTACTGATGTCAATTTTGGAAACGGATAATCCTCGCTTGTTACTGGTCGATGATGATGAAACCTTTTGCAAGGTTTTAAAGTCTGCGCTAGAAAAAAGAAATTACGATGTCGTCATGGCTACCAATGTCGCAGATGGTCTTTTTATGGCTGAAAAGCATATTCCTGAATATGCTGTTATTGATTTGCGTATTGGTTATGAATCCGGCTTGGAGTTGGTAAAGAAGCTGATTTCCTTAGATGATAATACGCAAA
Organism: Methylococcales bacterium; assembly: GCA_003584865.1. Classification (GTDB taxonomy): domain Bacteria; phylum Pseudomonadota; class Gammaproteobacteria; order Methylococcales; family Methylomonadaceae; genus Methylobacter_C. Next base: position 1,480 of record QVQE01000113.1, on the reverse strand, counting down.
TTGTTATGCTGACAGGGTTTGCCAGTATCGCTACTGCCGTTGAAGCGATAAAGCTGGGGGCAATACATTATTTAACCAAGCCCGCCAACGCGGATGAGATTGTGACTGCCTTGCATAAAAATGAAGGTGATTCATCGGTGTTGATTAGTGAAAATCCCTTATCGGTAAAACGATTGGAATGGGAGCATTTACAGAAAGTATTGATGCAGCATGACGGTAATATCTCTGCTGCGGCCAGAGCCTTAAATATGCATCGGCGGACACTCCAAAGAAAGCTGGATAAGAAACCCGTGCGGGAATAGTTAATTTTATGTATTCAAAAGAAATATTTGATCAAGAGTGCCGTCAGTGTAAGCGCCTCAATGACTTTTTATGTGAGGTTAAACAAAAATATCCTGCCTATCATGCTCGGCCTGTTGCGCCTTTTGGAGATAAAAATCCTCGCTTGTTGATTGTCGGTTTAGCACCTGGTTTACATGGGGCTAATGCAACGGGTCGACCTTTTACGTTAGATTACGCGGGCTTGTTGCTGTATGAAGCCTTGTATGAATTTGGTTACAGTAATCAATTAAAGTCTGAATCATTAGACGATGGTTTAGAACTTAAGGGTTGTCGAATTACAAATGCTGTTAAATGTCTGCCACCACAAAATAAACCGACTGGGGAAGAGATAAACCAGTGTACTCAATTTCTGGCGGCGGAGTTAAATACCTTAGCCCATGATGCTGTTATTTTAGCCTTGGGCACGGTTGCCCATCAGGCTGTGTTAAAAGCGTATAACTTAAAGGCGAGTAGTGCGCCTTTTTCACATAATGCGGTTCATTATCTACCAACGGGTCAAATATTAGTAGATTCTTATCATACCAGTCGTTACAACGTTCAAACAAAGCGCCTGACGAAAGACATGTTTTCAGAGGTGTTTCGTCGTATTGGGGGCTTGCTTAGCGGTTTAGGTACATCATACTCCCCCCAGGCTATTTTATATCCTAGCCTTAAAAGATAAAGAAGCAGCTTTACAACTTAATGAAGGAAAAAGATGCAGAACTCGAACGCTTAAAAGCATTAACCGTAGGGACGTCGCGACCTATCCCTACGTGCGTGTGCCATTGAGCCGTGCGCCTGCCTATTAAGCCAACCGTATCATGAAGGCAGCGCCTTAATGTCTTGCTCAGAGAGCTTTGTGATGTCAGCTATCAGGCTAATGTCAAAGCCTTTGTTTAACATTGATTTCGCCACTTCGAACTTTTCGTCTAACTGACCTTCAAGCTTACCCTCAATTAATCCTTCAGCCTTACCCTCAAGCTTACCCTCAAGCTTACCGTCTTGATATGCCGTATCTAACACCGCTTTAGCTTCGTTATAAGACAACACACTCTTGATATAGGCATCGTATTGGTCGGCATTGAGATGCGCAACACTGGCAATTTCAAAGCCTTTGGTAAAAATGGGTTCATTTAAAATGGTCGGGATATGGTCAAAG
>QVQE01000195.1 GCA_003584865.1 Methylococcales bacterium | reverse complement strand
GGAGCTGGGGTTTATGAAATTCCTGTCGGCCCTGTTCATGCTGGCATTATCGAACCCGGTCATTTTCGCTTTTTAGCAGTCGGTGAATTGATCTTAAATTTAGAAGAGCGCTTAGGCTATGTCCATAAAGGCATTGAAAAAATTGCTGAAGGTCGTTCACCCGAGTCTTTAGCCCGTTTAGCTGGCCGAATTTCGGGGGATACAACCGTCGGACACACGTGGGCAGCCTGCATGGCTATGGAACAGGCCGCCAATATCGAGATCCCAATACGAGCCGCAGTAATCCGTGGCGTTTTAGCAGAACGCGAACGAATAGCCAATCATCTAGGTGATATGGGAGCCATATGTAACGACGTTGCCTTTGTCTTTGCGCAAATGCAATTTACCCGTTTACGTGAAAATTGGTTACGCTCGAACGTGCTGGTCTTTGGCCATCGCCTATTAATGGACATTATTGTGCCTGGTGGTGTCAAAAGTGACCTGTCAGCGGCTTCAATAGCTTTAACTAAAAAAGATATTACCCAGTTAAAAGTAGAGCTTAATGAAATTATGCCCATCATAGACCTTAATTCATCTCTTGAAGATCGACTTTACACGGCAGGGTATTTATCCCCTGAGATAGCTGCGGCTTTTGGTACCTTAGGCTATGTCGGTCGGGCAAGTGACCAGGATTATGATGTTCGCCGTGATGCTGCTTATCCTCCTTATGACCAAGTAGAATTTAAAGTTGCATTAGAAAATCAAGGTGATATTGCATCAAGATTCTGGGTGCGTTACAAGGAAATCCTATCATCTTTAAAACTGATGAATCAATTGTTATCCCAGCTAAGCGATGGCGAGATCTTGACTGCATGGCAACCGCCCCAACAGGACGCTGAAGGCTTAGGCATTGTTGAGGGCTGGCGGGGTGAGATTACCAGCTTTGTGCGTTTCGACGCAGAAAATAAGATAAGCCGTTTTTACCCAAGAGACCCCAGTATTATCAACTGGCCAGCTTTGGAAAAACTAACCCTTAATAACATTGTGCCAGATTTCCCCGTCTGTAATAAATCTTTAAATGGCTCTTACTCAGGCAATGATTTATAGGATTCTGACATGCTAAAACTTTTACTTAAAACCCTAAAAACCGGCATTGCTACTGAACGTTGTAAAGTACCTAAAAACAATGAGCTGGAAGCCTTAGGTATAGAAATTAAACGCCACATCGATAAAAAGTTTTCTGGCAGCATCGCCATCAGACAAGTGGATGCAGGCTCATGCAATGGCTGTGAACTGGAAATACATGCCCTCAACAATCCTTATTATGATATTGAGCGTTTTGGTATTCACTTTGTGGCCTCACCTCGACATGCCGATGTTTTATTAGTCACTGGCCCGGTATCCCGGCACATGCAAACGGCTTTATTACGTACTTATGAATCAACACCCGATCCCAAATGGGTTGTTGCCGTCGGCGATTGCGCCACTTGTGGTGGAGAATTTGGGGTTTCTTACGCTAGTTGCGGAGCTGTTTCAAACGTCATTCCGGTTGACATGACCATTGCGGGTTGCCCGCCAACCCCAATAGCGTTAATGAAAGGATTGCTTGGATTGATTAACTTGCCAAAAGGAAACGTTTAAAGTAAAACTGTTAGCCTAAACTTTTTGTTGTAAGCGGACATCAATTAATGGCTAACCATCAACACTCTCATTGTGAACATCACCACCCGACCCATCATCAGCAAGGACGCACTTTTGGCATCGCCATTTTTCTAAACCTTAGCTATGTCGTCGTTGAATTTTGCTATGGTTTGATAACCAATTCAACTGCACTCATTGCCGATGCGGGCCACAATATCTCGGATGTTTTAGGTTTACTGTTATCTTGGGGCGCAATTGTTTTAGCACGTAAGAAGCCTAGCCAACGCTATACTTACGGCTTACGCAGCACCTCTATTCTGGCAGCACTCGCCAACAGTATGTTATTACTGGTTGCTTGTGGAGCCATTGCCTGGGAAGCGGCACACCGCTTTGCAGCGCCTCCTGAAATAGCCGGATTAACCGTATCAATCATTGCTGGCATAGGTATTTTTATCAATGGACTGTCTGCACTGTTATTAATGAAAGGGAGTGAAAGTGATTTAAATCTGCGCAGCGCTTATTTGCACATGGCAGCTGATACCGCAGTATCAGCCTCTGTTGTTCTCGCTGGATTTGCCATGCTATACGGCAACTGGTATTGGTTAGATCCATTAATGAGCTTGCTTATCGTAACCGTGATTGTCATTGGCACTTGGAGCTTATTACGTGAAGCCTTAAAACTCGCCTTAAGTGCAGTCCCCACACACATTAATTTTTCTGAAATTAATACCTATTTAAGTCAATTAACGGGAGTCACTGAAGTTCATGACTTACATATCTGGGGTTTAAGCACCACAGAAAATGCGCTTACGGCTCATCTGGTCATCCCCAGTGGTCACCCAGGTGATCGATTTCTTGATGAGATTGTCTCAACCTTAAAAGACCATTACGCCGTTCATCACAGCACCTTACAAATTGAATTGGAGTCAACAAACCACGCTTGTGCATTGACTCAGAGCCACCCTAGAGCACATTCCCACCATCACCACCATTAGTATTTAAACTCATGTCACGCTATGGCAATACCTTAAGTCAAATTCCAAAGAGTATTTGGGTATTAGGCTTCGTTAGTTTATTAATGGATATCTCTTCCGAGATGATTCATAGTTTACTGCCCTTATTTATGGTGACCACTTTGGGCACCTTACGGGGCACCGCTTATGGCTTGGATAATTGCCGCGCTGGACATTTTGTGTAGAATGAGTTCTATTATGCGCATGGATGGCTTTGGCGTATTGAACTGTTATCGTCGTGAACTACGTCTTCCCACACTGAATACTTCCTGACTACTTTTTAATCAAATCAAAACTGTCCGAAGGATTGTTAACAGACAGACGTAATTTACCCACACCTATGATATCGAATTTTTTTCGTAATTTGGCTCTCGCCATTACCCTTTTTGCAGGTGGTTGGCTAGGCATGGAAATGGCTGTACCACCGGGTTATGCGAGTCCGTTGTGGCCTCCAGCCGGCATTGCACTAACAGCCTTATTGATCTGGGGTCGTCGATTGTGGCCTGGAGTGTTGAGTGGCGCCATCGCTAATCAAGTATTGGCAATTAATGAGTATACCGAGCATATAACTGCTGTCATGCTCTGCTCCTCTTTTCTGATTGCCTGTGCAAGTACTTTACAGGCTATGACTGCAACCTGGCTACTCTCAAAATGGTTACAGCCCGGTTTGCCAAAATTAGACACGCCTTCCTCAATATTTATTTTTTTTATAGTGGCTGGCCCATTGGCTTGTTTAATTGCATCGACTATCGGCATCAGCTCTTTGCTATCGTTTGATTTGATCCCGTTAAACTCGGCACTTTTATCCTGGAGAAATTGGTGGATCGGTGACAGCCTGGGCGTTTTAATTATTACCCCGCTTTCTTTTTGTCTGTTTGGCAAGCCTAGCGAATTGTGGCGACCACGACGCCTTACCGTTGCCTTGCCACTTTTTGGCGCATTATTAGCGTTGGTTGGTATTTTTACAACCGTGTTTCAGATCGAACAGTCACGGGTACAAATGGTATTTGATAAAGAGGCCGACAGCCTTGGAATGCATTTCGTCGATTATGCAAACAAAATAATCGATAATGCCTTCGTTCTTCAGGACTTTTACAAAGTGTCTAGCGTGGTACAAAGAGACAAGTTCGCAACATTTTCTCAAAGTCTTTTAGTAAGACATCCCGAAATCCAAGCGCTGGAATGGCTGCCTCGTGTCCCTTATGACACATTGAGCGCTTTTGAAAAAAGGGTGCAAACTGAAGGTTACGCCAACTTCAGGGTAACCGAAAAGAATGAAGAAGGCAATTTGGTACCCGTACAAAAGCGTGAAGAGTATTTTCCAATTTTATTTGTTGAACCCATGGTGGGTAATGAAAAAGTATTTGGATATGATTCAAACACTAGTCCTCTCAGTCGCCAGTCGAAGCAATTGGCACGTGAAAATCATCGACCCAGTGTATCGCAACGTCTAATGCTTATGCAGCGTAATGATCTTGAACCCGCTGTTTTGATCTCCATTCCAATATTTAGAGAGCCTACTGACGCCAACCAACCCGACTTGTCCGGCTTTGTTTCTGAGATCATACTCCCAGCCCGCATGGCTGAAATTGCTTTTATTCCGAGTGAAATCAGTTATCTTGGCATTAATATCACAGACATAAATTCCGCTCAAAATCAAGGCGTACTTTATTCAAAACCTGCTAAAAGCCAGTTAGGGAAAAATTATCGACTCAAATCCTGGCAGTACGATTTCACATTCATGGACAGGGTTTGGCGGATACTGATCACACCTGACAGCAGCTTCATCATCGTGCATGGCTCGACACTGCCTTGGGTTACTTTAATCGGTGGCTTGTTTTTTACCAGTTTGCTGAGTTTTTTACTGCTGACAATCAGCGGAAGAACAGCACAAATTGAGGCACTGGTAGACCATAGAACACAAGAATTAGCCAAAATTAATGCCGAACTTGAAGTTTCTGAAAAAATAGCAAGAGCATCAGAATCAAAGTTGCGTACCTTGATCGACTCCCAACCTGAATGTATCAAAATCCTGGCACGGGATGGAACTTTACTGGAAATGAATCATGCTGGACTGGCAATAATAGAAGCCGATAGCCTGGAACAGGTTAAAGGTCATACAATCTCATACATAGCTCTACCTCAATACCGAGAAGCTTTCGACAATCTAACGGAACGGGTCTTTTCCGGGGAATCGGGAACACTGGAGTTTGAAATCATTGGACTTAAAGGCACCCACCGATGGCTGGATACCCACGCCGTACCACTACGAAATAACGAAGGAGACATCATCTCACTGCTTGGCCTGACACGCGACATTACCACTCGCAAACAGTCGGAAGAACGTCTGAAATTAGCGGCAAGGGTTTTTAGCGAAACGCATGAAGGCATTTTAATTACTGATCCGCAGGGCATCTTTATTGATGTTAACCCAACTTTTTGTGAAATTACCGGTTATAGCCACGAAGAAATCATCGGAAAAAACACCAGCATCTTGAAATCGGATCAACACACCCGTGCATTTTATCGCGAATTATGGAATACCCTTATTCAAGTTAAACATTGGCAGGGCGAAATCTGGAATCGAAAAAAAAATGGCGATTTGTATGCTGAACTATTAACCATTTCAGCACTCTATGACGACCATGGCATAGTCCTTAATTACGTAGGACTATTTTCTGATATTACTCAAAGCAAGTTGCACATGCAGATGCTTGAGTCACTGGCACATAACGATCCGTTAACCCAGTTGCCGAATCGGGTTACCTTTGCTGACCGGCTTATGCAAAGTATTGCTCGCAGTAAGCGAAATAAATCACTATTGGCGATCTGTTTTCTGGATTTGGATGGCTTTAAACCGGTTAATGATCAATTCGGACATGATGTCGGCGATCAGGTGTTGATAGAAGTTGCCTCCCGCATCAAAAATAGCATCCGTGAACAAGATACTATTTCCCGTCATGGTGGCGATGAATTCGCCTTGTTACTGGACGATCTGGCTTCGAAAGAGGAGTGTGAACAGACGCTTCGCCGGATACAACAAGCTATCACTGAACCTTATCTGATTAACGGCGAAAAAATCAGCATCGGTGCAAGCATCGGCCTGACTCTCTATCCACAGGATGATGCGGATGCGGACACGCTATTACGCCATGCTGATCATGCCATGTATCAGGCCAAAGTAGAGGGGAAAAATCGCTATTATTTTTTTGATGCCAATCAGGACTTGCAGATAATCTATCATCACAAACAATTGCATGAAATAGATCAGGCTTTCCGGGCTGACCAGTTTTGCCTGTATTATCAACCCAAGGTGAATACAAAAACGGGACAGGTTTTTGGTGTTGAAGCCTTGATTCGTTGGCAGCATCCAGAAAAAGGCGTTATTTCCCCCTTGGATTTCTTACCGATTATTGCTTCAAGCGAACTGGAGATTCGTATTGGTAACTGGGTGATTGAACAGGCCTGGCAACAACTGGTTTCCTGGTATCATCAAGGGATTCAACTTCAAATCAGCGTTAATATATCCTCTTATCATCTGTTGTGGCCAGATTTTTTCAAGCACCTTGAGACTGTTTTGATGAGTGAGCCACTGATTGAGGCCAGCCTTCTGCAACTGGAAATTCTGGAAAGTACTGCACTAGACGATTTAAATAACATTAGCCACATCGTCAAGACCACCCGTGATCTCCTGGGTATTAGTATTGCTCTTGACGATTTCGGAACGGGCTACTCCTCACTGACCCACTTACGTCATTTGTATGTCGATACCATTAAAATCGATCAGAATTTTGTACGGGGCATGCTGGACGATCCCGATGATTACGCAATTGTTGAAAGTGTTATCAGCTTAAGTCACACCTTCCACCGTAAGGTCGTTGCGGAAGGTGTAGAAAGCGAGCAACAAGGCATTGTGTTGTTGTTAATGGGATGTTATGACCTGCAAGGCTATTCAATAGCGAAGCCGATGCCCGCGTCGGAACTTAATGATTGGGTAATGAATTATCGGTTATTTGATCAGTGGCGCTTTTATGCCAATGCCGACTTGACTCAGGCGCAAGCCATGATTGCGATACGTCATATCGACAACCAACAATGGCTCTTGTCCATCAAAAACTGCCTTTTTTATCCAGAAAGCGACACCCCCCCCAACTGGCCAATCATGGAACCAGGCAAATCCCACCTTGGTCGCTGGCTTAAGCAGGCCAGACATAACCGCCAATACAATGAAAGCTGGCTTGAACAGGTCGAGTACTTTCACCAGGAAAGACACCATTCGGCCAATATTATCATGCGGCAGTTTAATGAGGGTCAAATAGCTGCTGCGCAGCTTGGATTTACGCTGCTTGAGGCTATTGTGCAGCAACTGGATGAACTCTTTGTCCAGATATGATTCATTTAATATTCATCACATACGACTACACACATGACTACAATTGGTGATGCTTGCCCGTATTCATCTGCTTGATTTATGTATAATAGTCAAAATAAATACAAACGTAATGCTTACCTATAATGACTCCATAAAAATCTATGACCGATAAAACAAACAGACATAGCTCCAGATATAGCGACAAAAGACCATCAAAAAAAGTAACGTCAACTTGGTTCAAAGATTTGTTACTGATATCGTTCGTTGTCAGTTTATTTATTTTTGTCAGTTATATGGGGTATCTCGATTTTAAAGTTCGTCAACAATTTGAAGGTAAGCGCTGGGCAATTCCTGCCAGAGTTTACGCTAACCCCGTTGAACTCTATGCCGGCATACCTCTACCGCCTGAAAAACTGGAAGCACTATTAAAAATGCTTAATTACAGGTATGACAGATCACTTGAGGCTGAAGGCAGCTATTTTAAAATCGACTCACAAATTTATATAAAAACCCGCGCCTTCGCTTTTTGGGATCAACAACAAGTTAGCACACACCTCAAAGTCAATTTTACTGAGTCGACTATAGATCAAATTACGGATGTATCAAATTCTCAAGATATCGCCATCATCCGTTTAGACCCCGTACAAATTGGCAGCTTATACCCTAAAATAAAAGAAGACAGAATTCTAATCAAATTAGAAGAAGCGCCACCTGCCTTAACCAACGGTATCTTCGCCTCAGAAGATAGAGATTTTTATAATCATTTTGGTATTTCACTCCGTGGCATAGCCAGAGCCTTTATGAATAATGTCATTTCAGGGAATATGGCACAAGGGGGCAGTACCATTACCCAGCAGTTAGTTAAAAACTTTTATTTGACTAAAGAACGCCGCTTATCAAGGAAAGTAAAAGAAGCTTTAATGGCCTTTATTTTAGAATATCATTATTCTAAAAATGAAATTTTGGAAGCTTATCTGAATGAAATCTATTTGGGTCAAAATGGTCCCAATGCGGTTCATGGTTTTGGTCTGGCCAGTGAATTCTATTTTGGAAATACCTTAAAAGAACTCCAGCTTGAACAGATTGCCTCTCTGGTTGCATTAGTACGTGGCCCCTCTGAATACGACCCACGACGTTTTCCCGATAGAGCGCTACAACGACGCAATCTGATACTTGAGGAAATGGCAACTGAAGGTTACATAACAAAGGACGAAGCCTCCGAAGCAATTGCTAAACCGTTGAATATCATCCCTCGCATGCAACATGCATCAAATCGATATCCTGGATTCCTTGATCTGGTTAAACGACAATTGAGACAAGATTATCGCGAAGAAGACCTTACCTCGGAAGGCTTAAAAATTTTCACTACGCTTGATACTCAAGTCCAGGATATTACAGAAAATACCGTTACCAAGAAATTAGCCCAGTTAGAAAAAACACCCCATGCAGACGCTCTGGAAGCGGCTATCATTGTAACAAGAAGAGATAGTGGTGAAGTGGTTGCATTAACCAGTGGTCGTGAAAATCTGGACGGCGGATTTAATCGCGCCTTAGATGCAGTGCGTCCGATTGGCTCTTTAGTTAAACCTGCCGTCTATTTAACCGCTTTGGGATATCCGGATAAATATACGATAACGACACGTGTACTTGATGCAACTATCGTTGTTAAAGGTGGTAATGGCATAAACTGGATTCCTAAAAACTACGATCATAGGCAGCATGGCAGTGTTCCCTTATATACAGCTTTGGCAAAATCTTACAATTTAGCGACGGTTAGAGTCGGTATGGATGTCGGCTTAGCCAATGTTGTCGATACCATAAAAAAAATGGGTGTAACAAGGCCATTAGATCAATTCCCCTCTTTATTACTGGGCGCAGCGTCACTAACGCCTATTGAAGTCACTCAAATGTATCAAACCTTGGCGGGAGATGGTTTTTCTACACCCATTAAAAGTATTAGAGCCGTCATTGACTCCGATAATAAACAATTACAAAGTTATCCTTTTACTGTTAAACAGGCCATCGACCCATCTGCTACTTACATCGTGAATACCATGTTACAAGGTGTTATGCATGAAGGTACAGGACGCACGGCTTACTCAGAGTTTCCTGAAGACTATGGTTTAGTAGGAAAAACAGGTACCACTAATGATGCAAAAGATAGCTGGTTTGCTGGCTATACCGGTGATTATCTGTCAGTAGTCTGGCTAGGACGCGACGACAACAAACCTATTGGACTAACGGGTTCTACAGGGGCGCTGCCTGTTTGGACAACCTTAATGAAACAAATTTCAACGCAACCGGTTACACTAATCCCACCTGATAATATTATCTTAGCAGCGCGAGGTTGTGGGGGAGGCAAACAGTACCCCTATATATCAGGTTCTGAGCCAAGAGCCCACAGATCATGTGGTCATGAAGCTGTAGAGCCGGTTGAAGCCGTTGAACCAGAAGACACCACACCGACTGATGTTTTTGAAAGCGATCCTGAACAAAATACCGGGATTCCTGAAGAAAATACGAGTGTTCCCGAAGAAAATAAAACTAATACCCAATAAATCATAGAAATGACAATGCGTTCAATTAATTTTTTACGCCTAACGTTGTTAGGCACCTTACTTTTCATTAACACACCTGGTTTTGCTGAAAACGAACCCGTAAAAAAATTGCAGACCTTTTTACAGACATCAAAATCATTAACAGCTGATTTCAAACAAGTATTAATTAATGAAGCCGGCACCCCTTATCAAACCAGTTACGGCGTTTTTTATCTTCAGCGCCCCGGGAAATTTCGCTGGGACTACTTAAAACCCTTTCAGCAACAAATCGTATCAACATCTGGAAAAGTCTGGTTTTATGATACGGATTTAGAGCAGGTGACTATTAAAAACCTGGATGAATCGGTAGGCTCTACCCCGGCATTACTGCTCAGTGGTAACATCTCTCTGGAAGATAATTTTACTATGAAAGATCAAGGGGAAGATGGCGATATGCAATGGATAAAGTTGCTCCCCAAAAATCAGGAAAGCAGTTTTAAATATATCGTCATTGGGTTAAATAAAGGTAACTTGAGTGGCATGGAATTAAGTGATAACTTTGGTCAGTTAACCCGTATTTATTTTTCCAACCTAGTGTTAAATTCGCCTATAAAACCCACTGTGTTTGAGTTCCAAATACCCAAGGGGGCTGATGTATTTTCTAATTAAAGTCAACTTTCAGCCCGTTGTGTGTAGCTAACTCATCTATAGCGAATGGACATTATATTTAAAGAATACTGCAAAGTTATTTGGCAAAAGAAAGGCTATTTTTTATTGGCTTTACTCGCTTTAGGCAGTTCAATTACCTTGGATTTATCAGCTCCTGTCTATTATAAAAACATTGCTAATGGCTTGGCTTTACCTTATTCCGAAGCCACACTGACTCTGTTACTGGACAATTTAAAAACCCTCACAGGTATCTATGGCGGCATCTGGATATCCTGGCGCTTGCTTGAAGTAGCCATCATACCTTTAGACGGTGGTGGTATTAATCTGCTAGAAAAACGCTGTTTTGAAGTCCTTAAGAAACAGAAGTATGGGTTCTTTGAAGATCGCTTTTCTGGCAGCCTCATCAAACAAGCCAATCGCTTTTCTCGCTCTTTTGAGACTATTATGGACTGGTTCCTGTTCCAGTTTTACATGAATATTCTAGCGGTCTCTATTTCCTTCGCTTTGTTTTATCAACAAGAACCTGAATTTGCGTTTTACTTTTTAATTTGGGTTGTGGTATTTATCACCTGGAATATCAGCTACTCTATTTGGAAGTTGCGTTTTGAGAAAGCCGTATCCGAAGCCGATTCCATCGTGGGCGGCGCCTATTCAGATGCTATAAGCAATATTTTTATTGTCAAAAGCTTTGCCTTAGAAAAAAGAGAACAAAAGGTCATTAACAAGGCCTCAGACCACGTTTATAAGAAGAAAAAAATTGCCTGGTTCTTTACATTCATTTCCTTTGCAGTCCAAGGTTTAATGACCTTTGGGATTGAGCTACTCCTAATCTATTTAATGATTCAAAAATGGCAAGCTGGACATTTTGAAATAGGCTTATTTGTACTGTTCCAATCCATTATGATCATTCTGATTCAACGCTTATGGGAGTTTGGGCGTAATATTAGAACCTTGTTTACGGCCTTAGCGGATGCCTCAGAAATGGCCGAAGTCTTTAGACAAAAAGAACTTGAAGTGGATAAACCGGAGGCACATCCACATATCATTAGCTTAGGAGCCATTGAGTTTAAAAATCTCTACTTTAGCTACAACGCAACTAATAGCCAGCAAACAGCTCTCTTTAAAAACTTTTCTCTTCATATTAACGCTGGCGAAAAAATCGCCCTTGTGGGTTCTTCCGGTTCGGGTAAATCCAGTTTGACTAAGCTCCTGTTTCGGTTCCTAGACCCTCAGCAAGGTCATATTTACTTTGATGGTATTGACTCAAACACCTTTACCCTGGAATCCTTACGTCAACAAATCTCTATGGTTCCTCAACAGCCCGAGTTATTTCATCGTTCAATTCGCGATAACATTACTTTAGGTGCCGAAGTATCCGAGGCACAACTGCTAGACGTCGCTCAAAAATCCCGCAGTCTGGATTTTATCAATTCATTACCTCAAACCTTTGACACCCTTGTGGGTGAACGGGGGGTTAAGCTTTCAGGCGGAGAAAGACAGCGGATTGCACTAGCTCGCGCCTTTTTAGAAGATGCGCCTATCGTGGTGCTAGATGAGGCCACCAGCGCCTTAGATTCTCTCACTGAAAAACAAATTCAGGTCGCTATCTTCGAACTTATAAAACATAAAACAGCATTGGTTATTGCTCACCGCCTCTCGACCATATTGAGTATGGATCGGATTCTTGTATTAGATCAAGGTAATATCATCGAACAAGGCACCCACCAGGAACTTCTAGCCAAACAGGGTAAGTATTTCGCTATGTGGCAACATCAAAGCGGTGATTTCTTGGTCGATTAACGAGACCCTGCCCACACATCAACTCGGCATCACCTTAATGAAAAGATTCCCTAGAGTGATACTTCACTGTAAAATTAGGAAATTTTTATTTATTAATGGAGTTACACCCAAATGGGTAGAGCGTATCAAAACCGCAAAGAGTCAATGGCCAAAACGTCTGATACCAAAGCGAAGGTCTACAGTAAGTATGGTCGTGAGATTTATGTTTGCGCCAAAGCCGGCGGCGTTGACCCCACAGGTAACCTTGCCTTAAGAGGACTGATTGAGCGAGCGAAAAAAGATCAGGTTCCAACGCACGTTATCGAAAAAGCCATTGATAAAGCTAAAGGCGGCGGCGGTGAAGACTTTTTTCCTGCGCGTTATGAAGGTTATGGCCCCGGTAATGTCATGGTCATCGTTGACTGCTTGACTGATAACCCTAACCGTACCTTTGGTGATGTGCGCCTCTGCTTTACCAAAACAAAATGTAAAATTGGTACGCAAGGTGTGGTTAGTCACATGTTTGACCACTCGGCTATCTTGGCATTTAAGAATATTGAAGAAGACGCAGTCCTTGAAACCCTATTAGGCGCTGATGTGGATGTTTCTGATATTGAAAACGATGACGGAAAAATCACCGTCTTTACCCCACACTTAGAACATTTTAAAGCTAAACAAGCTTTAATCGACACCTTTGGCGATATTGATTTTGAAGTTGATGAAATACAATTTCTACCCCGTAGTGTGACCCCTATCAGTGGTGAGGATGTAGAAATGTTTGAGAAGTTTTTGAATATGCTAAATGATCTGGATGACGTACAAAACATCTATCACGATGCGGAATATTAAAAAATAGCTAGTCTCCTCAATTCAACCCTTTTGACTTCAGAAGGGTTGAGCATTATCTCTGTTTAGGCAGCCCCTGCCGAGTTTTTAACATTATTTTTCTGTCCTAAAAATCCCTCTCCTTGTAAAAACAAGCACCTAGAAAAGCTTAATTTTTTAGTCGTTCGCTTATCTTAAAAATCTGTTGTTTTTTCTAAAAAACACTATATATTGTGCCAACGATTTAAATAACATCTATATATAGATATTAACATCAGCCTGCTACATTCTTATAACGTGCTGATTTTTAGTTTATTTTCCTTTTTAACTTAACAATTCCAGGGATATGTACCCATGCCAGCAAAACTTCATGTGATAGCCGATACCGTAACGGAAATCCCTTTTCAAGACGCCTCTATGGATATTTGGGACACCAAATATCGCTTGAAAACCAAAGAAGGAACCGCTATTGATGACACCATTGATGAAACTTATCAACGGGTCGCTAGGGCACTCGCACAAGTTGAAAAAGGCAGCAATAAACAGGATCAATATTATCAGGAATTTCTCTGGGCTTTACGTCAAGGCGTTATTCCTGCTGGTCGTATTATCTCAAATGCAGGGGCTTTAAAACACAAACCCGCCACCTCAACTATCAATTGCACCGTCTCAGGTACGATTGCCGATTCTATGGATGACATCCTGGGCAAAGTTCATGAAGCCGGTTTAACCTTAAAAGCCGGTTGCGGTATCGGCTATGAGTTTTCCACCTTACGCCCTAAAGATGCTTACGTTTCAGGTGCAGGTGCTTATACCTCTGGCCCCCTATCCTTTATGGATATTTATGACAAAATGTGCTTTACCGTCTCTTCTGCGGGTGGACGCCGTGGCGCTCAAATGGCAACCTTTGATATTGGACATCCTGATGTGATTGAGTTTATTCGTGCCAAACGCGAGAATGGTCGTTTAAGACAATTTAACCTGTCGTTACTGATTACCACTGAATTTATGCAAGCGGTCAAAACTGATCAGCCTTGGTCCTTATCATTCCCAGTAACAGAAAAAGAAGTTAATCTCGATAAACTTGATTTGACCGATAGCCAACAGATTATCTGGCGCGACTTACCCATTAAAGACGGTTACGTCGTTAATAGCGATGGCCTGATTGCCTGTAAAGTCACTAAAACGATCCCCGCCCGTCGTCTCTGGGACATCATCATGAGTTCTACTTATGATTATGCCGAACCTGGTTTTATTCTAATCGACAAAGTGAACGAAATGAATAACAACTGGTTTTGCGAGAAAATCCGTGCGACCAATCCCTGTGGTGAACAACCTCTGCCTCCTTATGGCAGTTGCTTATTAGGTTCTATCAACCTGACCCGCTTTGTTAAAAAACCTTTTACAGCCGATGCGACATTCGACTGGAAAAACTACCGTAAAACCATCAAAATTTTTACCCGTATGCTGGATAACGTGGTCGAAATTAATGGCCTACCATTACCTCGGCAACGTGAAGAGATTATCAGTAAACGCCGCCATGGCATGGGCTATCTGGGCTTGGGCTCAACCGTCACCATGCTGGGCATGAAATACGGTGATAGCACCTCGGTTAACTTTACTGAAGAAGTCACTAAAGTATTAGCGGTAGAGGGCTGGAAAGCCGCCTTATCATTAGCCAAAGAAAAAGGCTCCGCTCCTATTATGAACCAAACCTTTACGGTGACTGGAGAAATGCTCCATAGACGTCCAGAAATGGTTACTGATGGTTATAAAATTGGCGACGAAGTGCCTGGTAAATTGTTACATGCCAAATACAGTCGTTACATGCAGCAACTCGCAAAAGAAGAGCCTGAACTGGTTGCAGAACTGATTGAGACGGGCGCACGCTTTTCTCATCACAGTTCTATTGCCCCCACCGGCACTATTTCATTATCGTTAGCCAATAATGCCAGCAACGGTATAGAGCCTAGCTTTGCCCATCATTACTCGCGTAACGTGATTCGTGCCGGTAAAAAATCAAAAGAGAAAATCGATGTGTTTTCGTTTGAACTCTTGGCCTATCGGGAAATGATTAACAGCTATGCGATGCCTTATAGTGATAATCCAGAACATGGTTTACCGGATTACTTTATAGCGGCTGATGATGTTACACCTAAGCAGCACGTGGATATTCAGGCCGCCGCACAAAAATGGATAGATTCTTCTATCTCCAAAACAGCTAATGTACCGACTGACTTCCCTTACGAAGATTTTAAATCTATCTACGAATATGCTTATGACAAAGGTCTAAAAGGCTGTACGACGTTCCGCTTTAACCCAGAAGTTTTCCAAGGTGTTTTAGTTAAGGAATCGGATTTGGAAAACACCACTTATCAATTTACCTTGGATGATGGTGCAGTAATTGAACTTAAAGGCAATGAAGACGTGGAATATGACGGCGAGATTCACAGTGCCGCCAACTTGTTTGATGCCTTAAAAGAAGGCTACTACGGCAAGTTTTAAGCCTTTGTTATTAAGGCTCGTATCTAACCTTACAGGGATTATCCCAACAAATAATCCCTAGGCACACGTATTTAATCAGGACAACACAGCATGGCATTCAAGATAGACAGAAAAATTATCAGTTACAAAGTACTTAATACCGAAGAAAAAGCCAATGCCGAACAAGCAGTGCTTGAAGAGCAAAAGCCTGACCTGGAAAGTATGCATGAAAATGTAGCACGTCCAGAAATTCTGCATGGCACTACTTACAAAATTAAAACCCCCCAATCAGAACATGCCTTGTATATCACCATCAATGACATGATTTTGAATGAAGATACTGAATATGAAGAACGTCGTCCTTACGAAGTCTTTATTAACTCCAAGAATATGGAACATTTCCAATGGGTATTGGCATTGACACGGGTTATATCCGCCGTATTTCGTAAAGGCGGTGATTCCTGCTTTTTAGTGGAAGAACTTAAATCAGTTTTTGATCCTAAAGGCGGCTACTTTAAAAAGGGTGGCGTGTTTATGCCTTCGTTAGTGGCAGAGATTGGCTGCACTATAGAACAACATCTGAAAAAGATCGGCATGCTTCAGTCGCATGAACTGGATACTCACCAAAAAAAATTCCTGGATGCCAAGCGCAAAGAGTTTGAAGCGATTCACAGTGATACTTCATCTTTAGATGAATCGGGTAACTTTCCCGCTAAAGCTCTACTCTGTGCAAAATGCCAAACTAAAGCCCTCGTTTTAATGGATGGCTGCATGACATGCTTGAATTGTGGCGATAGTAAGTGTGGGTAAGACAGAAAATGCTAGCTTTAAATGAATTCGCGAATTCAACTCTGAATTGCACTTATGAGTTGAATCTAAGGTTTGTTCAAAGGGTGATGTCATGAATTTCAATAGTTGTATACACGATATTGGATTATACAATGTTACTGCGTTTCATAATGAGAATTACTGGAATGAAGCAGCTTAATCACGGCACAGTTTTTTTATCGGGTATAATAGCCGTAAAACCATCACATTGACCTAAATACACAGGTAAGTTAATGAAAAAACTACTATTCCAATTTGACACAGACACTCACCCCTCTGTTTTCGATACCGTCGTTGGTTATGATGGTGGTGCAGATCATGTCATCGGATATGCGGGTTTAACGCCAGAAAACATTGCAGGATTAGTTGATGGCGCTATTTTTACCCGAGCACCTAAGGATAAGAAAAATACGGCTATATTTGTCGGCGGTAATAACATGGATGCCGGACAAAAACTATTTACAGCCGTACAAAAATGTTTTTTCCCTGGATTTCAGGTTTCAGTCATGCTCGACAGCAATGGCAGTAACACCACTGCTGCAGCTGCAGTAGCAAAGCTAGCATCTAGTGGCTCTTTAACCGGAAAAAAAGCGGTTGTCTTGGCAGGCACTGGCCCCGTTGGTCAACGCGCAGCGGCAATGCTTGCTCAGGAAGGGGCAGAGGTTTCAATCACTGCACGCAAAATAGATCGGGCAATTACTGCTTGCAACAACATAAAATTGCGCTTCAATGTCGATGTAAAGCCTATTGAAGCCTTCGATAATAATGCAAGAGCTGAAGCTATTGAAGATGCGCATATTGTTTTAGCAACAGGGGCAACCGGTGTAGAATTACTTTCACTTGAACAATGGCAAAATAACAGCACGCTTGAGATGATTGCTGACGCCAATGCGACTCCACCTTTAGGTATAGGAGGAACCGATATGATGGATAAAGGCACAGTACGCCACGGCAAGATTATCTGGGGAGCTATTGGCTTCGGCGTTTTAAAACTCGCCTTACACCGTGCCTGTATTGCAAAATTGTTTGAAGATAATAAACAAGTACTCGACGCTGAAAATATTTTTGCTTTAGCTAAAGAAATGGCTTGATTAACGCCTTTTCAAATGAACACACCGACCAGTCCAAGCATTTTGCAATTAAAATCACATGCTTTAAGCCTGTTTAACACAGGGATCACAGCCGCCGATCCCTACCTTGCTGTGCAGAGCTGCTTATCGGTAGAGGATCAACAGCTCAAACTGTTATTAAACAGTGACGACAAAACCCTCTATCGCACAGAAAACTGGTCAAAAGTTCATCTTATTGCTTTTGGCAAAGCCGCTTGTGCCATGATAAAAGCCGCACAAGAAATGATACCTGCTCATTTGCGCTCAGGTATCGCTATCGCTGTCACTAATGATGAAAATGGAACCGCCATTGACGGCATTGAAGTGATCAGTGCATCGCACCCCCTTCCTGACGACCGAGGATTAAAAGCAGCAATAAAATGTGCCGACTACGCCTCGCTTGCACAAAAAAATGAACTCGTTCTAGTCTTGATCAGTGGGGGTGGATCAGCACTTATCCCCTACCCTGTAGACTCAATATCATTACCAGATAAGATTACTACGACTCAGTTGCTACTTGCCAGTGGCACTACTATTCAGCAAATTAATTGTGTACGCAAACATTTATCACAGCTCAAAGGCGGCGGTCTCGCCAGACTTGCAGCACCTGCAGACTTACACGCGCTTATCTTGTCAGATGTTTTGGATGATGATTTAAGTGCTATCGCCAGTGGCCCTACGGTAGCTGATGCCACGACATTCGGCGATGCCATTAACATTATTAAAGCCTACTCACTGTGGAACAAGATTCCGCTATCGGTTCAAAAGCATTTAGAGCTCGGCCTGCACGGACAAGCACTGGAAACACCCAAACCAGGGGAACCTGTTTTTGCCAATACAACTCACACCTTGATAGGTAGTAATGCACTGAGTCTTAAGGCAGTTTTTAAAGCTGCACAAGCATTAGGTTATCACACTATAATCTATAATAAGCAATTGTGTGGAGAAGCGAAACAGGTAGCCGAAACGTGGGCACAGGATGCTAAACAATGCCTCGAAAATGCTATCGATAAGCCATTGGCTCTATTAGCCGGTGGAGAAACCACAGTTACATTAACGGGTAATGGACGTGGTGGTCGTAATCAGGAAATGGCACTCGCCTTTGCTATAGCTGCCGAAAAACACGAGTTAGATAACAACTGGATATTTCTTAGCGGTGGTACAGATGGTCGAGATGGCCCAACCGATGCTGCTGGTGGTATAACTGATTCAAATACGCTTAAACGCATCAGAAATGCAGGCCTAGACCCGTTAGCCATGCTCAACAACAATGATTCTTATACTGCGTTGAAAAACTCAAACGATTTAATAATGACGGGTGCCACGGGCACTAACGTTGCTGATCTACAAATTTTACTTATTTATCCCCATTCTTAAAATATAAATCCCCTCTTAATCAGGAGCTACCATGTTTAAAAAATCTATGTCTATTGCCGGTTTTGATGATGAACTCTTCCAGGCAATGGAAGAAGAGCGCCTTCGTCAAGAAGACCACATTGAGCTGATCGCATCAGAAAACTACACAAGCCCGCGCGTCATGGAAGCACAAGGCTCACAACTGACCAATAAATATGCAGAGGGCTATCCCGGCAAACGTTACTATGGTGGCTGTGAAGCGGTTGATAAAGTCGAACAATTGGCAATCGACCGTGCTAAAGCCTTATTTGGCGCAGATTACGCTAACGTACAAGCACACTCTGGCTCTCAAGCTAACATGGCGGTATTTATGGCATTGATACAACCAGGTGATACTATTTTAGGCTTAAGCCTTGCTGATGGTGGTCATTTAACCCACGGCGCCAAACCTAATTTCTCGGGTAAAATTTATAAGGCGATTCAATACGGTTTAAACTCTGAAACCGGTGAAATTAATTATGAACAAGTAGAAGCCTTAGCACTAGAACATAAACCTAAATTAATCATTGCCGGTTTTTCTGCGTACTCACGCATTTGGGATTGGAAAAAATTTAGAACCATTGCTGATAAGGTAGGCGCGTATTTTGTTGTTGATATGGCGCACGTTGCTGGCTTAATTGCTGCTGGCTTATACCCTAATCCAGTGCCTTTTGCGGATGTCGTCACCAGCACCACTCACAAATCATTACGTGGCCCTCGCGGTGGTTTGATTCTTTGTAAAAGCAACCCGGACATTGAAAAGAAAATCGACTCATCGATTTTTCCGGGCATACAAGGTGGCCCTTCAATGCACATCATTGCCGCTAAGGCTGTCGCCTTCAAAGAAGCAATGGAGCCAGAGTTCCGAATTTACCAAGAACAAGTCATTAAAAATGCTAAAGCCATGGCCGAGGTTTTTATCAGTAGAGGCTTTGACGTCGTCTCTGGTGGTACAGATGACCATTTAATGCTGGTATCACTGATATCTAAAGGTATTACGGGTAAAGCAGCAGATGCTGCGCTCAACAAAGCGCATATTACCGTTAATAAAAACGCCGTCCCTAATGATCCACAATCACCGTTCGTTACCAGTGGTATTCGTGTTGGAACACCCGCTCCGACAACACGTGGTTTTAAGGAAGTAGAAGTCACTGAAATTGCCAACCTAATGTGTGATGTCATGGAAAACATTGAAGACGAAACTGTTATCGCTGCGGTACGTGAAAAAGTCAGTGCGCTGTGTGCAAAATTCCCGGTTTATAGTTAAGATTAAAACTCAGTACCTTATAATTTATAGAGATGCCAAAGCGTCTCTATAATTTCGATTTACGCTTAACAAGTCTGAGATACGATTATTTAATCTCTAACTGAGGAACAATATGTCAGATATAGAAATTGCCCAACACGCTAAGATGCGTCCTATTATTGGTTTAGCCAAGGAACTGTATGGGATTGAAGCAGAACACTTAGATCCTATAGGTCATTACAAGGCTAAGATATCGCTGGAATACATCAATAGCTTAACCGACCAGCAAGATGGCAAACTGATTCTAGTCACGGCGATTAGCCCAACGCCAGCGGGCGAAGGCAAAACCACCACTACGGTGGGTTTAGGTGATGCCATGAATCGCTTAGGTAAAAAGACCATTATGTGCCTGCGAGAACCCTCCTTGGGGCCCTGCTTCGGCGTTAAAGGTGGCGCAGCCGGTGGCGGTTATTCACAAGTCGTACCAATGGAGGATATCAATCTACATTTTACGGGTGACTTCCACGCCATTGGAGTAGCACATAATCTGTTGTCCGCTTTAATAGATAATCATATTAATCACGGTAATGCCTTAGACATAGACCCTAGACGCATTCAATGGAAACGGGTTGTAGACATGAACGACCGCGCTCTTCGCAACATCGTGGTGGGCATGGGTGGGGCGGCTAATGGTTATCTACGTGAAGACGGCTATGACATCGTAGTGGCTTCTGAAGTGATGGCGATTCTTTGCCTGGCAACGGGAAGAGAAGACCTTAAAAATCGTTTAGGACGTATCGTTATAGGCTATAAGTCTGACCGTATCACACCGGTTTATGCACGTGACTTAAATGCGCAAGGTGCTATGGCCGCGCTATTAAAAGATGCCATTAAACCCAATCTGGTACAAACACTCGAAAATAACATAGCCATTATTCATGGCGGTCCCTTTGCAAATATTGCTCAT
The DNA here is from genome assembly GCA_003584865.1 of Methylococcales bacterium. Lineage (GTDB taxonomy): Bacteria > Pseudomonadota > Gammaproteobacteria > Methylococcales > Methylomonadaceae > Methylobacter_C. Next base: position 2,662 of record QVQE01000195.1, on the reverse strand, counting down.
GGTTGCAATACCGTCACTGCGACTAAAACAGCACTTAAATTAGCCGATTACGTGGTCACAGAAGCTGGCTTTGGTGCTGACCTGGGGGCAGAGAAATTTATTGATATTAAGTGCCGTATGTCAGGCTTAAAACCTTCAGCGGTAGTGCTAGTCGCTACAGTGCGAGCTCTTAAATTTCATGGCGGCATAGCAAAAGAAGATTTAAACACTGAAAATCTAGCCGCACTTGAACAAGGCTTTAGTAATCTTGAACGCCACTATCAAAACATCACCCAGCATTATGGCCTGCCTTGTGTGGTGTGTATCAACCACTTTACTTTTGATAGCGAAGCAGAAATTAATCTTCTCCAACAAAAATGTGCAGACTTAGGCGCAAGCTGTGTGGTTTCAAAGCACTGGGCAGAAGGCGGTGCGGGCGCAGAAGCACTTGCTAACGCAGTAACAGACATTGTCGATAATCGAGAACCCGCTTTTACTTACGTTTATGAAGAAGACCTAAGCTTGTGGGACAAAATTGAAACTATCGCTACCAAGTTATACGGTGCTAAGAAAATCAGTGCGAGTGCCAAGGTAAAAAATCAACTCGCTGAATGGGAAGCTGATTATGGTAAATTCCCTATCTGTATCGCTAAAACACAAATGTCCTTCTCGACTAATCCGAATACTAAAGGTGCTCCCTCTGGGCATACTGTCGAAATAAGAGAAATCAAACTAGCCAATGGGGCCGGCTTTATTGTGGCCATTGCAGGGGACATTATGACTATGCCCGGCTTACCTAAAGTACCGGCTGCTGAAAGAATCGATATTGATAATGACGGAAAAATAACCGGCCTGTTTTAGAACTTTACTTCTGTAGACTGCTCTAAGCCGTTAACTTGAAACCCTTTCATTAACTTATTTTAAATTCAGTCTATGAAGTCGCCTTTGCTATCTGTTGAAAATCTTAGCGTCACCTTTAATCATCAACAAAAGGTGGTTGATGATCTGAGTTTTTTTATCTATCCGGGTGAAACTTTTGCTTTAGTTGGCGAATCGGGTTCTGGCAAATCGATTACTGCATTATCAGTACTCCGTTTACTTCCGAATAATGCGAAAATCAACGCTGAGGCGATCAGTCTGCAAGGCGATAACCTTTTGAAGCGGACTGAGTTTGAACTTTGTAAAATACGTGGTAAACGTATTGGCTTAATCTTTCAAGACCCGATGTCATCACTCAATCCGGTGATGACTATTGGTAGTCAAATAGAAGAAGTCCTCAATATTCATTTTTCCTTATCAAAAGCAGCGTCTAAAGCACGGGTACTTGAACTCTTACAACAAGTTGAAATACCTAATCCAGAGAAAAGGCTTAAAGATTATCCTCATCAACTCTCTGGCGGGCAAAGACAGAGAGTGATGATTGCGATAGCTTTAGCGGGAGAGCCTGAATTATTAATTGCCGATGAACCGACCACCTCATTAGACGTAACTATTCAGGCGCAAATATTAGCCTTACTTAAGAATATACAACAACAAACAGGGATGGCTTTATGGCTAATCAGTCATGATTTAGCCTTGGTTTCGACGATTGCAGACCGTGTCGCTGTGATGCAAAAAGGTAAGATTGTCGAAACGGGTTTACCCCAAAGTGTTTTTAATAATCCCCAACATCCCTATACACGTAAACTCATTGCAGCACTACCGTCTATAAACAGTTGCCTGAATCATTCTTATCAAGAAAAACATCCCTTACTACAAGTCAATAACTTCTCTTGTTACTACCCGATTCGTAAAGGTCTCTTTAAACGTATCGTTGATTATGTTCGTGCGGTTGACGATGTGAGTTTTGAAATTCAACAAGGTAAAACATTGGCACTTGTCGGTGAATCCGGTTGTGGAAAAACAACCCTAGGAAAGAGCCTGTTAAACTTAATTCCTAGCAGCGGTGGCCGAGTGACTATCAACGGCATCACGCTAAACGAATTAACCGGTGAAGACTTAAGACAGCAACGCGCCAACATCCAGATTGTTTTTCAGGACCCCTTCTCCTCTATGAACCCCAGAATGCTAGTCGGCGATATTATTGCTGAAGGCATCAAAGCCTTACACCCATCAGTCAACGAAGCTGAGCGTAAAAGCTTGGTCCAAGAACTATTACAGCAAGTCGATTTACCGGCTGATTCAGCATTACGGTATCCACATGAATTTTCAGGTGGTCAAAGACAGCGTATCTGTATCGCTCGTGCCCTGGCCGTAAACCCTAAACTGATTGTTTGTGATGAACCCACCAGCGCCCTGGATGTATCAGTGCAAGCTCAGATCATTAAATTACTCAAATCATTGCAAGAACAGAAAGGCATTAGCTATTTATTTATCACCCATGATTTAAGTGTAGTGGCAGAAATAGCCGATGAGGTTGCAGTCATGTATCAAGGAAAAATAATAGAACATGGCACTGCAGAACAAGTGCTTACAAAGCCAAAACAGGCTTATACCCAAAAGCTGTTAAATGCAGTTCCTGTCTTAGAAAATAACTAACCTGGCTGATCAAGTCACGATTATTTGCACCCTATAGAATAATTATTTCATCATCTCGTCATATTCAGCCAATAGACTGCAATAACTTAGTTTTGCCTACTCGCATCGGCTTGGCCCCTTGCGGAGAATCAAAGGTGTCTAAGGT
>QVQE01000105.1 GCA_003584865.1 Methylococcales bacterium | reverse complement strand
ACCTAAGCTGCCTGTGCGGCAGTTAACACGCGCGGCCAATAGTGCCATTATGTACGTTATTTCTAAGCTGCCTGTGCGGCAGTTAACAGGGGCTTTACATGCTTTTTAACAATACGACATTTCTAAGCTGCCTGTGCGGCAGTTAACCAGGTTGTTTATTTGTGTTTTGCGTAGGTATGTTTCTAAGCTGCCTGTGCGGCAGTTAACTTAAAGGTACATTGGTAAAAGTACCCTGTAACTTTCTAAGCTGCCTGTGCGGCAGTTAACAGATAAGTAATATTGCGTTAATTTGCGTTAATTTTCTAAGCTGCCTGTGCGGCAGTTAACATGTTATAATACCCCCTCACCCAACATTTAAATTTCTAAGCTGCCTGTGCGGCAGTTAACAAGCGTTACTGTAATAACCCTAAAAATAATAATTTCTAAGCTGCCTGTGCGGCAGTTAACTATCCCCTCCGCTAGTATTCTTTACAGTGTCATTTCTAAGCTGCCTGTGCGGCAGTTAACTAACCATTGTAGATAAGTAATATTGCGTTAATTTTCTAAGCTGCCTGTGCGGCAGTTAACATTTGAACCCATCGAATTACATTTTAGTAAATTTTCTAAGCTGCCTGTGCGGCAGTTAACGCACTGGATACATGTAAAGATTGCCTAATACTTTTCTAAGCTGCCTGTGCGGCAGTTAACTTTTGCTCAGTCGTTTTTGCTGATATTCCAGCTTTCTAAGCTGCCTGTGCGGCAGTTAACGCATGATGTTCTTGTAGAGCTTCTAGTAACAATTTCTAAGCTGCCTGTGCGGCAGTTAACTAAGCACCCTGAAATGAGATATTACAGAAACATTTCTAAGCTGCCTGTGCGGCAGTTAACGAACGGCAGGGACAACGGTGTAAAACCCATCATTTCTAAGCTGCCTGTGCGGCAGTTAACTATTAACCGATATTACAGCGTCATTACCTACTTTTCTAAGCTGCCTGTGCGGCAGTTAACAAAATACTCAGCAGGGCGGATTAGCTAATTATTTTCTAAGCTGCCTGTGCGGCAGTTAACAACATACAAGATTTTAGACTGGAAGGCGTTATTTTCTAAGCTGCCTGTGCGGCAGTTAACGATTAATGGCTAGATGGTCGCTTAGTCGCTGTTTTCTAAGCTGCCTGTGCGGCAGTTAACGCTATCAATTCCAGCTTGATCAAGGCTTGCAATTTCTAAGCTGCCTGTGCGGCAGTTAACTGACATTGTTATTCTCCTATTTAGCCGTCCTTTTTCTAAGCTGCCTGTGCGGCAGTTAACAATTCACATAAAAATATTTATCATCTATATCTTTTCTAAGCTGCCTGTGCGGCAGTTAACTGGCGATGAAGACAACACCACCAGTGTGTTGTTTTCTAAGCTGCCTGTGCGGCAGTTAACAAAAACTCGTTGACACACTAAAAGTTTTAATTTTTCTAAGCTGCCTGTGCGGCAGTTAACTTCACGGTTTGGGGTTGTCCTGAACCACTTTATTTCTAAGCTGCCTGTGCGGCAGTTAACAAATAGATAACGCATCTCGTACTGTTATAGCATTTCTAAGCTGCCTGTGCGGCAGTTAACAAAGGTTTTTCACATAAAACATTTTTATACAATTTCTAAGCTGCCTGTGCGGCAGTTAACAGCCGCGCCGTAGCTAGGTAATAAATAATATGTTTCTAAGCTGCCTGTGCGGCAGTTAACTTAATTACATTATTGCCCGTACCCGCGTTAGTTTTCTAAGCTGCCTGTGCGGCAGTTAACAGTATTATAACATATAACTTTATAACTATGTATTTCTAAGCTGCCTGTGCGGCAGTTAACACTTACAACCTCAGATTGAATACTAAGGTTTGTTTCTAAGCTGCCTGTGCGGCAGTTAACAATTCTTGCTGCTGTCTTGTGTAAATTGTAAATTTCTAAGCTGCCTGTGCGGCAGTTAACGTACTTGCAGTAAGTAGAACTCCCAGCTATACTTTCTAAGCTGCCTGTGCGGCAGTTAACTAAACTGTGAGTTTGTTTGTTGAGCATCTTCTTTTCTAAGCTGCCTGTGCGGCAGTTAACGATTATAACGATAGCCTTAAAGTTTCCCTATGTTTCTAAGCTGCCTGTGCGGCAGTTAACTGGTTTTAAAAAGCTTTAAAGCCAGTTGCGGAGCATTATACAGGAGATTTAAGGGTATTTACCCATTCCTAAAACACTAATTCGTAACTGGCTGATAATTTTATATTTTTAAAGAGCGAAGAAAAAAAGGGTTAAAACTCAGGTAGGGTAGATATAGAACTTAAACCATAACTACTAAACTGTGTCGTGCTTGATTGAACGTCAATGGGTACTTTTTTAATCCATAAGCAAAAGTTATTCTCGCTACTTAAACTTTTTAGTTGAATGAAAGGTGAGTTTATCGTTTGACGATGTCTTTTACTGTACCGGGTTAAAGCAGTTTCATAATCAGCATCGACTTCAGCTCTTTTCTCTCTTTCGGCTAGACGTCTAGCATAGCGCCTAGCTAAACGTTCAGGATTGGTCTTAGGTTGTTCGCGTTGATAAATCGCATAACCGATGATTTTTTCAGGGACAGGTCGAATACGGGTGCAATGCACATAATCACTTAAACGCGCTAACCACTTAACGGCATCAAACTGATTAAGCATGCCCTCATCATTCGCAAATAAACGTAATTTACTACCCAATAGACTGTATTTATCGCCAATCACATATTCAGGAAAAGATAAGCCAATGAGGACTTGCCCTTGATCATCTTGTATTTCAACTAAGCCTAAATGGATCTGTTGAAATACTTTTGACCAAAGACTAAAGAGGTTAATATCAGTGTTATCTATTAAGGTAATTTCAATGTAATGTTTCATAATTCATCCCTATAGCCTAATACTATCGACATAAGCCAGTCCTTTTTTGCCTAGATAAAAACTTGATACCCCTGCGTTTTCTATCATAGTTTCTATTTCGCATGCTTTGTCTTTGTCAATATCAAGGTTGATTTCGATCTTACCACTGGCTTTGGTGAGCCTTAATGTCGTTTCACCTTCGCTTTTTATAAATTCTTTACGGATATAGGGATTACCCCAGATAGTTTTCTTGGCTCCTGTCGTGAATCTATCCATAAAATCTTTTTTAGTAAAACCACGTTTCGAAATGCCACTAATGCCACCAGCTTTTGTTTTGGCGGAGTCCACATTGTATTTGCCACCTAGTTTTTTATCCAAGCGATCTAGTTGTAAATACAACGCTGAACAATAAAACATGATAGGGGCTATATTGCCTTTGTTATTAAGATATTCAGCTTCGGGAAAATGTTGATTTAAAACATCTCTGGCTTCGCTAACTCTACCTTCATTGGCAACGGCTTTTTCTTTATTTAAAACTTCCAGTCTACCTATTATGGATAACGGAACAGCTTGAATAGTTTTGGTGACGGGGAATTTATCAATAATAAATTCGCACAGTTCAGTAAAGTCCAATGCTAACACTCCCCAAAATTCAGTGGAATAATCAGCAGAAAACATTACGTCATCGTTTTTAATCGCGCCAGTAAAAGCATTCTGATCAGTACTTCCTGTCATATTTCTTATATATACGATTTCGTTGTTGTTGACTTCCTGCTTGTCTTCAAAACGCACTAAACGCTCGATGTCGGCAAAATAATAATCCGGATGATTTCTAGCTTGATACAGTTTACGTTGATCACCAATTAAACGATTTAGGATACCCATCACAGTATTAAGGGTAATTTCACGCTGGATGAAATTTTCACCTTGTTTTAGACTCGTCATTGAGCCAATAAATTTACGGCCTTTTTTGGGCAAAGCTTCGTTATTACTGCCATCCAAAAAGGAATTACGCCAACTGGATTCATATTCGATGGTAATTTGCATAGTTAATCCTTGTTAGTCATCTAGCCAATTTTCTACTATAAGGTTAGGCACTCGGTTAAATTCGCGTACGTTATTTGTTACCAATATCGTGTTTACACTGAGTGCATGAGCGGCAATCAGTAAATCATTGTTGCCAATGGGTGTGCCTTGCCGCTTTAAAATGGCTCTGATTGCACCGTAATGTTTAGCCGCTTCTTTGTCCCATGCGATGATTTGTAAACCTTGGGTAAACTGTTTCAGTTGTTGCCAACGTTGCGCTTTTTTTGGACTTTCACTGTTTTCAATACCAAAGCATAATTCAGCATAAACCACAGACGAAATTGCCAAATCAGGCGTGGCGTTAAATTTATGGCGTAGTTTATCGGAGTGACTTTTTAAGACGTAAATACAGATATTAGTATCTAATAGATACATAGATTAAAACTCCCGCTCTTGTGGCGGGGTGTCTTCTCTATCATGTAAGAAGTCTTCATCAAATGCAGATTGGCTATTAAAAAACGCATCCCATGTTGTTTTTATAGGTGAAATAATGAGTTTGTCGCCTTGTTTGTCAATGTATACCTCAGCGGTATCAAATGAGAATTCTTTTGGCAGGGCAAGCAGTTGGTTATTACCATTAGTGATGATTTTTGCAGTTTGTATGGGCATGATGTATTCCTCACTTGGCATAAAAATAACTGGCATAATCGGTTTCTGGAGTTTCCGATATAGCAGAAGGGTTTCGTTTGATGCGCATCATTTTATTACTGTCGTTATAATCAACCAATATTTCATCCACGTACATGTAGCCTTTTGCTTGACGGATAGATAATTCGCTAATGCTGTTTAAGGTGTATTCAACTAAGGCTTGCATGGCATCGTTGTTTAATAAAATGCCTTGTTCACCTTCTTCAAAAATCGTTCCGCGTCTGACGTAGTTTTTATGAAACACCGCTTGCGGGTTTAAATCAGTGTTAAATCTTTTAATAAAGGATTGAACCGCTTCGGCAATTTGTTCGCCTTGACCTTCTGTAATGATCATTGCGGCGCGATCAAATTTGTTATCCAGTGAGATAAATTGTAATTGCTCAATACTGATAGAGCCGTAAGAGTGATATTCTGTATCACCGAATGTAGTTTTTGAGAAAAACGATGAACTATCTCTCGCGCCTGCTTGTCCAAATTGTTCAAAATTGCCATTGCCTAGTTGGTCAACAAAGTCCTCTATTAATAACGGACTGGTACGTTTACATTGGCTAGATGGCACAACATAACCGCGTATTAAGCCTGTTACCGATGTTAAAACTTGCTGTAAATTTCTTTCCCCAGCATTATGCAAATCAAACGCTTGTTCTCTGAATAAGTGATGACGGATGCAGTTTTGGCTGATGTATAGCGGTGTTTTTTTAAAGTCTATATCGGTAGGCGATTTTTTTAATTTGTATCCTTTTTCACTGTCTTTACCAGTTAAGTTTGTATAACCTCGCAATTTTGGCAACGTATGGTTATCTATAATTCGTCCTTCATCTTGTAACGTTGTTGGCCCATTCCAATTAACGACACCATGTCCTAACGCAACTATTTTAAAATCTACACTTTTAACGCCTGTTACTTTTTGCATAAATCATTCCTCGTTTGATATTAATTGTTTAATTGAAATTGCCCCGATGGGCTGTTTATCGCATACGGCATAATAAATTGCATAACTATGTCGTGCATTTTCTCCTCCGACCTGAAGTAAATCATTAGGTGTATAACTCAGGTATATTGGTGATTCTGGATCTCTTGCTTCATTAAGTAAAATAAAGTCTTTGTAGGCTTTTGTGCCACCCATAATGTTGTGATGCTTATTCTTCATATAAGCCAGTAAGTTTTTATCGCTATCTCCATAACCCTCAATTTCATCCTTAGAAGCCGTTAAATTATCAAACTCATCCCGTTCATTAATAGGCATTTGGTATGCATATTCTTCAGTAAAATTAGGTTGGTTATAATTATTTACATCGCAGACCGCCATTTGTACAAAACGGTTTTCACCGCGTAAAGAGCTTTTACTGATTTTAGCTCTACCTTTAACAAGCACTTTTTTGGAAGCGATAGTGATTGGATCAATCACTTTTTGATTAATTAAATTAACGCTCTTTTTTAATGACGCCGACAAATCTGATTCTATAAGCTTTCTAGCATTATCAGATTGGTGAAACTGTTCATATAGTTTATACAAATGGGGTAAGTTAAAGGCTTTATCATCGAGTTCTGTCTGTAAAAATTGATACCACGCTTTAGTTGCTCCAAAGGTATTCATACGTGATAAAAATCGAGCGGCTGCACCGGTTCCTTTACCTTGATGAATAGATTCAGATACTGCAATATGATAAATATTCACAGTTTTATTTACACCAAATCGATCTTGTCGCCCTAAGCGTTGCAGACAATCTTCTGGATTAGTTAATTCAGCAACCATGTTGTCACAAGTGATGTTTAACGATGCTTGTACAATCGGACCACTGCGTAACACACTAAACTTTTGAGTTCCTTCTTTTTTAAATGATTCATAAACCTCTTCAAACCACTTCTGTTTGTCGCTTTTTTTGAACTTTGAATGCAATAAAACTGCGTTTTCTTGTGACTGGTTACGAACAAAACTTTTTTGTGCGGTTAATGCGGTATTACTAATGACAATAGTACTGTCTGGTTGTAATTGATAAAGCGGGTTTGTTTGATCTTGTTTAGTTTCGTCAAATATCTTGAACTCGATACGATACTGGCTATTATTAAAAGACGGCATTGAAATAATGTCTTGTGGATCTATTTGTAATAACTGCCTTAAATAAAAATAATGAGGCGTAGCAGAAACCAATAAGGTATTTGCTAATTGTTCTTGCTGTTGTTTGCAGGCGATTAACTCAGCAAATAAGATGTTAAACGCTGGCATATTAATATATTCATGAAACTCATCAAATACGATATGAGCATTAAGAAAATTGATTAATGAATTAGCCTTAGTATGAGTGATGATGGAGCCAAAAATTTGATCTATGGTGGTAATGACGATATCACCAGAGAAATACTCATCTTCTGGGGTTGGTTTATTCCATTGGCTAGTATATTTAAACTCACCGGTATTAATTTCTATTTTTGCATCGGGTAGATACTGCTCTGAAATTAATTCCAGAAACAAACCTTGGCATACTTGTACCCGTGGACAAATCCAGATAATTTGTTGGGTATTTTTTAGCTTAGCCCATTCCAAGGCAATTTTAGTTTTTCCGCAACCCGCAGGCCCTGCTAGAACAGCAACGCCCTTAGTTGTAATAAGCTTTTGTGCGACTTCAGTTTGTTTATTGCTGCGTTCACTACCAGAGAATTTCTTTAAGCAACTTTCGATATGCGAACACAGTGTTGATTCCAAATGTAAAAGATCATCGACCAATGAATCAAGGGTCTTGTTTTTTAGATGTGAATGCAACTCTGCTGAAGTAAGCGCCGATACCGTTCGATCCGCTGAAATAACGCAAGCTCGCATAACGTTATTATCGGCATTATGTCTAATTAGTATTGGGTATTTATCAATATTATCTTCTAATTCATATTTTTTATAATACGGTAACGGTAATTCACCTTGTTCTTTTATAACGTCTAAATCTACTTCTTCATTAAATATCTTTGAGATTATTGACTCCTCACTTGTTCGATAACCTTGATCAAGCGTGGTAAGACTTTTCATTAATTGAATTACTTTTCCCAATAATTCAGAAAATGTTAGTTCTTTAAGATTACCGTTTAGCTTTTTATAAATATCACCGTAATTGTTAAAGTCCTTTTCTTTTCTGAAAGGCTTGGCATGATGCCAATAAATAACATGTTTTATAGATTTCTTATTGTCAGCATTAATAGATTTTAAGGAAGTTTGATCCAGTAATTGATAAAGTAACACCGAAACTTCATTGTGCCTCGGATGCTTATCAAAACTAAATTTTGCATCATCAATGTGTTGCCCATCTTCTGCTATAAAATCTTTCTTCTTAGGATTTCTGACCCAAGCTTGAAAACAGGGATCTATTTTCCCTAAGTCATGTAAACAACCAGCTACAAAAGTTGCTGTTGATTGCTTATCTTGATTGGGCATAAGGCGTTTATGGAGTTGCTCAGCCACATAACCTACAGCAAATAAATGTTCATTTAGTGACTGTAATTGAGTGTTGGCATAGAGCATGTTTGGGCTTGGCTTATCGTTTGGAATATCCATGATTAATTCTTTTAAAGTGTAGTTTACAGGGACGACGCCTTCTGGATTGAATTGATCTCGATTCCCCACAATCCAAACCAATTCACTCCGACTTCTGGATCTTATCCAATGGCAAGAAACAGCGGTATTCTTAGTCGCCGTCTTGCGTAACAGCGTTTTAACGGCGATCAAACCATCTTCAGTAATAATGGTTTGCCAGGTGTTATCACCAATGCGATTGGCAAAAGCATCTAAAACTCTACGCGTCCTATTCAGTGCCTTTTTTTCGCATTGGCTTACAAAAGTGACCATCATAATAGGTCATCTCTTAAGGCTTGTTGCTTGACTTGATCAAACATAAAATCGAGGGCTTTATGTTCGGTAAATTTTTGTAATACTTGTTGCCTAAACTCTTGCTCGGTCATTTTTTCTTTGGCGCAGACAAATGCCCACGGTAAAACAATGGCATCTTTAATTAAATCAGCCACATCAAATACTAATGCGCCGCGTCGAGTTTTACCATGCATCACCGCAAAGCCATGCGGAATGCCTAACACCCATAGGGTTGTGGCTGCTAAGCCATAGGCTAAATAATTACCGTGATTTAAAAAGCCATTAGCTAAATCGGTGTTCTCACGCTCTCTAACAAATCCGTCTAGCTTAGTGGCTTTGGCGGCGTACCGATAAAGTTGTTTCGTTAACAAGGCTTCTCGTTGTAAGAGGTCACCGACTTTCTGAGCCTTTTCAAACTGTTCAGCATAACCATTTAAAGCCGTGCTGATGTCAGGATCATCAATAAAAATCCCTTCGGCTTTTAAATCTCGATCTTTGGCCCAGACATTTTTCAGATATCCAATACGGGCTTCTTGAAAGGCTTTCGCAACGATGAGTCGCTTGCTATCGTCAAACCAAAATGTTAACCAGCCTTGCACATAGTCTGTAGGACGATATTCACTTTGAGGCGTTAACCATTCTATCTCACTGCCTGTAAACAAAGGCGTGCCGCCACCGCCACAAAATCCGACTAATACACCTGCACTGGCTAACATTCGCATAGCGGCTTGCGTGATAGACGTACCTGTCCCTAATAAGATGACGGTGGTATTGGCAATGGGGATGTTCCAGTAATAATTCTGGTCTTTGGCTTCTGTTAAATACAGTACGCGCCCATCCTTTTGCATAACGCGACATTTTTCTAAGTAATAAATATTGGCACGTTTCGAATGTAATATCGCTTTTAAATCGGTTAATTGTTCCATGCTACGTATTCTGATTAAGTTGAACATTGATTCTGGTTGAACGTGAACACCTAAAACCTAATGTATCGATAAAAACTACTTTTACTCTAAGTGTTCAGCTTGAGTCAAGGCGTTCATTTTTTTGCATCGATTTTAAAATAGCATCAGCCAAGGCATTATCTCCGATAACGTCATACCCTGGCTCAGTAGAATAGGTGTTCAGATTAAATCAGAATGATTGTTCAGATTGGGTCAGAATATGCGGGCAATTTATTGGCTAGGAATGTGATACGTATTTCTGGAAGGATCAAGAATATATGACTTGGGGGTGAAACTGTTTTAACGGTAAGAGTCCTCACTTAAAAACAAGCTAAGTTTCTAAACAAGGACTCCAACTGATTAAAGCTATGGGACTAATTTTTCAACTGGATTTGAAAAGTTATATGAGCCCATTTTGTTGGCTTCTGAACTGGTAGCAGCGGCTTTAAAGATATATTTAATTCCGCTGGTTAAACCAGTGATGGTACCCTTGGTTTTAGAAAATAATTTACTGCGCCACTCTGCATCATTTACCGGTGCAGGAGAGGGCGAAAACAGCAAGAGATATTCATTGGCATTGGTTACTACGCCAATTTCAACGCCCATCTCACCGGGATTATTCCCATATTGCACGTTTAAAGTCGGTGCATCTAAAATACCCACAGCCTGCGGTATCTTTGAGAGCGAAAAGCCTGAGCTGTCTAATTTAACCAGATCAGATGCTGCAGTCAAATTCACATAGGTGCCGAGCGCAGACAGTGCATTTTCTAGCACTAAGCGCAGGGCGTTCTTGTTAGCCGTGTCTTCTTTATTGCCATCTTTGCATTTAACTAAGGCGGCGGAGTAAGCGAGTATCGCACCTTGAACGGTGGATAGATCGGGTTGAGGAGCAGTGTAGTTAAGATTGTTGGTCATTTTATCAACAATTTTTTGAGCATCGTTGACTAAATCATTATCTTTAACGTCACTGAAACTGATAAGTGCTTTTTGTGTTTTCATAAATCCCTCTGCGATTGCCTGAAAAACAGGCGTAATGTATCGAAATCCTGTTCAATCCCCTCGTAACAAATAGATGATTCTAAGTGCTACGCAAACCAGTATAGTCCTTTATCAATTTAAAGTACGATATAAATGGATTATTTTTAAAATGGTTTGGGCGTGAGGTTCAGGCGGGTACAAGAATGGTTTTTTTAAGATCCAAGCCGTCCTAAGAAAGGGTAAGAATGGCGTAAACAAGACCTTGTTTATAACAAACAAGACCCTTTCTGTAACAAACAAGGTTCTGTTTACGGCAAACAAGGTTCTTCTTGTCGCAAACAAGATCACTGTTAGAGTAAACACGACCTTGTTTGCTCATAGGAGAGGTTGTTTTAGACTTATCGACTTGATGCGAGGCCGTCAGTAAGCCAGAAAATGGGCGTTCTAGGTCTTGTTTGTAGTAAAAGGAACCCTGTTTAGAGCAAACAAGACCTTGTTTGTTGCAAACTAATACTTGTTTACTCGAAACATTGACTCGTCCATTCTGGACGTCTTTCCTCTGAGTGCATACCTGTTAGGGTTTAGAGCAAACTAGTGTTCGTTAGCTGTGGTTAGGTATAGGTCTACTATTAACTCAATCTTGTTTACATCATCCAACATTTTTTTGTAATTATTCAGATCCGTTCGCTTTGCATATCTTCCACAGAACAAACAAATTTGTTAAAGAAGGGTCCTGTATTGGGGTGTGGTTTAATAGTTTTGTGGGTTGGGACTGTTACTAAGGCAAACAAATTTGTATGCCTATTGCTGGTGTATCAGTTGTGATGTAATGCTTGTTTTTTAAATTAAAGGTATTTAGCGATGACTATTTTAAAAAGTCTGTGCAAGAGTAAATTATGACAATATACATTATTAATACGCCTGTTTTAACGAGTTATGGGGACTGGAGATTTGAAGGGCCACTCTCGATAGAACAGGCAAGAGAGGTTTTGGGCGATCACTTTATTTCAGCTATTGGTCATTCGGCTAGCGCGGATTTATTGGCTAAACTATTGGCTCTGGATATTCAGATTAATCGTATTCATGTCACTATGAAGGCTGGAGATAAAGCATTAATTCTGCGTTTATTAGAGCGCTTACCCGAGGGTAAGGTATTAAACGATCAAGAAATGATGCACGTGCCTTTTGAGTTAGCATTATTGACACGATTGACATAAAGGTGTGTTGTGAAAAATAAAAAATACAGAAAGGGCTGCAAATGAAACAACCACACGAATATAAAAAAAGAATCCTGCTTGCTGTCAGTGGCTTATCGCCGCAAATACTCACTGAAACCCTGTATGGTCTAACGATTGCGTCTGAGACGCCCTTTATTCCGACCGAAGTTCATTTAATATCTACCATTGAAGGGGCGCATCGGGCTAAGCTTGATTTGTTGCATCTAGATAGCGGTAAGTTCCTGGCCTTCTGTAAAGAATACCAAATGCCGACCATTCAGTTTAATGAACACCATATTCATGTGATTGCTGATCATCACGGTGATCTTCTGGATGATATAAGAAGTCCAGAGCAGAATGAAGCGGCAGCCGATTATATCACTCAGGTCGTCAGTGGGTTGACGCAAGAAGAAGACGCAGCGATTCATGTGTCGATAGCCGGGGGGCGCAAAACCATGGGGTATTATTTGGGTTATGCACTTTCTTTGTTTGGCAGAACCCAAGACAGGCTCTCTCATGTACTGGTATCTGAAGGCTATGAAGGCCATCCTGAGTTTTATTATCCAAGTAAAAACAGTAAAGTGATTTATACCCGCGATAACAGACCGCTTGATACACAGCTTGCGGAAATTTCACTGGCCGAAATTCCGTTTGTGCGCTTAAGAAACGATATCCCGAAAAAATTATTAGATGGAAAGGCGGGGTTTTTAGAAACCATTAATTTAGCCAGAAAAGCTGAACTTCCGCCTGAACTGATTATTGATAAGACCGCTAAAAAACTGGTGGCTAATGGTATTGAGGTGCCTTTAACAAATATCTATTTTGTTTTTTATTGTTGGATGATTGAGCAAACCGTGTTATCAGAAAGCGTACTTTACAAACCCAATATGGAAGCCAATGCAGACTATGGTGAACAGTTCTTAGTGCTTTGGAGGCAGATTTTAGGGAAGAAAGGTGATGGTGCTAAAACAGTTGCTGCTTTGCAACGGGGGATGGATAGCAACTTTTTTTCTGAAAAAATATCGCGAATTAATTCTAAGTTAGCCGATGCATTAGGGGAGAACCTTGCTCGTGCTTACCAAATAGCAAGTACAGGCAAGAACAACTATTTGCTGTATGCCACGAATTTACGAAAGGAACAAATAACGTATATTTAGTTAGTCATAATCACAACTATAGGATGTGCTGAACGATAGTGATGCGCATCGCTCTATTCTGAATGACTGTGATTATTCCATTTTCAGCCTTCACCCAAACAAACAAATTTGTATGCCTATTTTGAGTGTATCAGTTGTGATTTAATACATTTTTTTAAATTAAAGGAATTTAGCAATGACTATTGAAAAAGCAATATCAGCGGGAAAAATCTACCATGATCTCTCAAAACAAATCACCGGAACCCATGAAGTGAGTACTGGAGCGGAAATAATATGACTCATACGTTGATCGGTTTTTTAGGAAAATCACAAAAAAGAGATGGCTGTTACAGTACAGCCAATTATGATTTTGATGGACACATTGAAACGACCCAGTTTTTCTCACTGGGTCTTAACAATGTTATAAAGCCCGATCGACTGGTCATATTAGGCACTTCGGGTAGTATGTGGGATGTGTTATTTGACAGTCTTGTTGATGTGCAAGAGTATGAAGATCAAAAATTAGCGTTAATAGAAGCCGTTGAAGCGGATCAAGTGACACAAGCTCAATTAACCGCCTGTGAAGCCTTATTAAGAGAAAAGTTAAATGTTGATTGGCACTTAAATCTGATCCCTTACGGTGATAGTACCTCAACGCAAGTAGAAATATTAAAAATCATGGCGAAAGACATTGGTATCGGTGATCAGGTATCTCTGGATTTAACGCATGGTTTAAGACACTTACCCATGCTGGGCTTATTAAGTGCGATGTATTTACAGACTGCCAAAAAAGTAGACATAAAAGGTATTTATTATGGCGCGATGGATCGTACAAGCAAAGCTGATAAGCCCCTTACCCCTGTGATGAGACTGGATGGTTTGCTAAAGATTGCTGACTGGATTACGGCGTTACATGGTTTTGATAAAACGGGTGACATAGCGCCCTTTAGTGAGCTGTTAATACAAGAAGGACTATCACCCAACACGGCAGGCTTATTAAAAACAGCTTCTTTTTATGAAAATACCTTAAGCGTAACTCAGGCACGTAAGCCATTACGCAATTTTGCAACAAATACAGCCGGTGAATTGCCGGGCATTGCCAGCTTGTTTCAGGACAGTTTAAGAGAGCGTATCAGTTGGGTTAATCAGGACAATATTTATTTACGGCAACGTGAGAAAGCATTGTTTTATTTACAGCGGAGTGATTATGTCAGGGCTGCTGCTATGGGGTACGAGGCTTTAATCACTTATCATCTCAAACAAAAAACACCGCATGCTGATCCAGAGAATTATGAGTTGCGTGATGAAATAAGAACGAACCTTAAAAGTATCGCAGACCCGATAAAGTGGCCTGATTATAAATTGTTGAGCAATATTCGTAATTCTTTAGCACATGCAAATCGATCAAATAGGGCAGAGGTACAGAAAATATTATCATCAGAAGCTCATTTAAAACAGAAGCTCTCTGAGTTGTTTGAGAAACTACTCCCTACAATGTAGCCATAACACTAAAGGACACAATAACCCATGCAAATTATTGAAGCAGATTACAACATAGTGACACCGATGTTTATTGGTGGTGGCGATAAAGCGGATGCACCAGAAATAAGACCGCCTTCTATAAAAGGTGCGTTACGTTTTTGGTGGCGAGCATTGCAGTGGGGAGCTTGTTTAAACTCACACAATCAAGATGTAAGTGCAGCGCTTAAAGAGTTGCATAGGCAAGAAGCTAAATGTTAGAAAGTTGCCCTGATTAAGAAGGGATTAAGACGAGTTTTAATAGCTTCATTAACTTGATCTTGAGGTTAGAAAGTTGCCCTGATTAAGAAGGGATTAAGACCCACCCAAAGCGGCTAACGCGTGTTGCACGCTTAGTTAGAAAGTTGCCCTGATTAAGAAGGGATTAAGACATGGAAAGTGAGCCGAACATAGATGAAAAGCTAGGTTAGAAAGTTGCCCTGATTAAGAAGGGATTAAGACGAAGTCTGGCTTCGTTTCTTGCCTTTTCTTCATCGTTAGAAAGTTGCCCTGATTAAGAAGGGATTAAGACTCAACAAACGCCCCTAGAAGGCTGGCCTCAAGGTTAGAAAGTTGCCCTGATTAAGAAGGGATTAAGACCCAAACGCATGAACCTTTAATCTGGGATTGCCTGGTTAGAAAGTTGCCCTGATTAAGAAGGGATTAAGACTCTCAGTGTTGCTTTCATGATATTACCTTCTTAGTTAGAAAGTTGCCCTGATTAAGAAGGGATTAAGACGGCAGTGCAAGCATAGGTTGTCTTAGCATTACCGTTAGAAAGTTGCCCTGATTAAGAAGGGATTAAGACTAGGGTTGCTGTTTAAATAGGCGTGAACCTGCGGTTAGAAAGTTGCCCTGATTAAGAAGGGATTAAGACGAGAACCCCTCTCACAACTTGCAGGTGGAGGTTTGTTAGAAAGTTGCCCTGATTAAGAAGGGATTAAGACCCTAAAGTGGTTCGGAATGAGGATGAGTTACAGGTTAGAAAGTTGCCCTGATTAAGAAGGGATTAAGACGTTATCTGTGCCTGAAAATGTTCAACTTTTCTGTGTTAGAAAGTTGCCCTGATTAAGAAGGGATTAAGACCATGAAAGCATGTTATCTGTGTCTGATAATGCTGTTAGAAAGTTGCCCTGATTAAGAAGGGATTAAGACGACATAGCTATTACACCAATGCGATTTGTTTATGTTAGAAAGTTGCCCTGATTAAGAAGGGATTAAGACTTATGAACACCGCCACCTTCCCTTGTTTGACTGTTAGAAAGTTGCCCTGATTAAGAAGGGATTAAGACCCGATTGTTGTGGCAGTAGGAGAAGGTATTGAGTTAGAAAGTTGCCCTGATTAAGAAGGGATTAAGACGGTTATTTGAGTTTGAAAATGTTCAACTTTTCTGGTTAGAAAGTTGCCCTGATTAAGAAGGGATTAAGACGATGGGTACCCAACTCCGTTGACGAATACTGCTGTTAGAAAGTTGCCCTGATTAAGAAGGGATTAAGACTTAGTATTTTTAACTGTTCTGATGCGACGTCAGAGTTAGAAAGTTGCCCTGATTAAGAAGGGATTAAGACAAAGACTACCACCCTGGTCATAGACATGAAATAGGTTAGAAAGTTGCCCTGATTAAGAAGGGATTAAGACGATAATACTCAACTTTTCTGTTTGCATCCTTCGTTAGAAAGTTGCCCTGATTAAGAAGGGATTAAGACACAGAAGATTATCAAGTTTTGGTTGATCTGAAGGTTAGAAAGTTGCCCTGATTAAGAAGGGATTAAGACCACTAGTGGTGTTGTCTTCATCGTCGCCAATATGTTAGAAAGTTGCCCTGATTAAGAAGGGATTAAGACGGATACCAGCGGTTTGCATTGTCGGTTTTTCCAAGTTAGAAAGTTGCCCTGATTAAGAAGGGATTAAGACCGAAGCCTGGTAAGGAATGAACCCGCGTAATGAGGTTAGAAAGTTGCCCTGATTAAGAAGGGATTAAGACAGCAGGGCTTATGCGCTCTTATTCTATTCAATGTGTTAGAAAGTTGCCCTGATTAAGAAGGGATTAAGACGTAATAGAAGGTAATAACAGCATTAAGTCGTAGTTAGAAAGTTGCCCTGATTAAGAAGGGATTAAGACTTAAAAATGGAATTGTTTTGGCAATTGCTATTGCGTTAGAAAGTTGCCCTGATTAAGAAGGGATTAAGACCTCAATAAACGCTCGGCATTCTCAAGCATAAGCGTTAGAAAGTTGCCCTGATTAAGAAGGGATTAAGACTTATAAATGGCTAGAAACGATATAACCGGATTCTGTTAGAAAGTTGCCCTGATTAAGAAGGGATTAAGACACAATTGAACTCCCTCCTGAAATGGAATTTATGGTTAGAAAGTTGCCCTGATTAAGAAGGGATTAAGACCCGAGAACGGCACCATATTCTCCATAAATCCATTGTTAGAAAGTTGCCCTGATTAAGAAGGGATTAAGACGGAGCATTGCCGAGTGGATAGAATGCATCTTCAGTTAGAAAGTTGCCCTGATTAAGAAGGGATTAAGACTTACTTGCCAGATTTTTTCGCTTGCCATGTCAGTGTTAGAAAGTTGCCCTGATTAAGAAGGGATTAAGACTACGGCTTTCGGTGTGATAGTGACTCCGAAGTACGTTAGAAAGTTGCCCTGATTAAGAAGGGATTAAGACCTAATACCATATCACTAAATAGTTCAGACTGAGCGTTAGAAAGTTGCCCTGATTAAGAAGGGATTAAGACCACGCCAATCACGTAAATGAGCAAAGTCTTTCTGTTAGAAAGTTGCCCTGATTAAGAAGGGATTAAGACTTCTAATTGTGGTCGAGAGGGAGCTCCATCAGAGTTAGAAAGTTGCCCTGATTAAGAAGGGATTAAGACTCGCATCATCTACTGCAGAAGGAAGAACATTAGCGTTAGAAAGTTGCCCTGATTAAGAAGGGATTAAGACATAATGCGAGGGTTTCCGGTGACCACAATAAGTTAGAAAGTTGCCCTGATTAAGAAGGGATTAAGACTTTAACTTGATTACCATGATGTTATTATCCGCTGGTTAGAAAGTTGCCCTGATTAAGAAGGGATTAAGACAATTACTTCCTCACCAGCAGGAAATCTTCCTTTGTTAGAAAGTTGCCCTGATTAAGAAGGGATTAAGACAATAGAAGGTTATCTATTGATGGTTTTTTCTCGGTTAGAAAGTTGCCCTGATTAAGAAGGGATTAAGACTAAGTTAGACCCGCTTAAGTTAGACCCGATTAAGTTAGAAAGTTGCCCTGATTAAGAAGGGATTAAGACTAACAATAGGTGTTCATGATTTCCCCTTTTTTATGGATTGACAATAAGCAGTCATTACGACTACATTGATAGCCACGAAAATTATTCATTGGGCGCACATTAGATGACCACCATTACTTTTGATACACTACGCCTAGTTGATAAGCTTAAATCAGCTGGAATACCACCCGAGCAAGCCGAAGCCGTTATAAGAGTTATTGCTGAGGCTCAGGATCAACTGGTCACCAAGAATGATTTAAAATCAGCTTTAGATGATGTTGTTAATCCGGTTAAAACCGATCTGGCTGTTTTAAAATGGATGATAGGCATCTTAATTGCCGGAGTTATGTCTATAGTCATCAAGCTCTTTCTTCACTAACAATTTTGTTTGAACAGCTTTCTCGTTAAAAAAGGCGTTAAATAGACTTCTTATCTAATTGATCAGGAGTCTAGCAATGAAAATATTATTCATTGAGAAAAAAGCAATGGAGCTTCGTTACGAAAGAGCATGCCTCTTACTGTATGAAGACGGTAAAAGAATTACCAGCGTTCCCGTTAAACAACTGGATCGTATTGTCGTTGCACCCCATGTGGCTCTTTCTGCCGGAGTTTTAGGACTGATTGCGGAACATAACGTATCCCTGTTGGTATTAAACTCGCGTTATTCCGAACGATCTGCTTTCTTATCAGGAACAATACCTTGTGATATTCATCGGCGGGTGACTCAATTCAGGTTACTTGATGATGCGGCTTTTCGTCTGGAATGGGCAAAGCAACTGGTTTCTCTAAAAATAGCAGGCCAACATCATCTTTTATCTAAAGCATCAATACAGCGTTCTGATCTACGCTATGATTTAACTCGTGCTCAAAAACAACTAAAAAATGCATTGGCTTCTATCAAAGAACCCGATAAAGTGACCACCTTAGCCAGTTTACGTGGCGTTGAAGGCTCAGCCAGTGCGGGTTACTTTGAGGCATTTACGTTGCTATTTCCCGATTCACTCCATTTTAATAATCGTAACCGAAGACCGCCTAAAGACCCTGTTAATGTGTGCCTGTCTTTGTCCTATACTTTGTTTCATCATGAAGCGATTAATGCTTTAAAAGTAGTCGGGCTTGATCCGGCGGTGGGGTGTTATCATGAGCTCTATTACAACAGAGAGTCCTTGGCATGTGATTTATTGGAACCCGTTAGACCTTTGGTCGATGCCTGGGTGTGGCACTTGTTTAAAAATAAAGTATTGCGTCCAGAGGACTTTAATCTAAATCCAGAAGGTTGTTTGTTCAAGGCGGCGGGTAAACAGCGCTTTTATGAAGCGTTTCATGACAAGGTTAATTCTGTCAGGGGATTATTGCGCCGTTATGCCCGAATTGCCGCTAATACCGTTGAAGGAGTGGGTCATGAGCAACCCTGTTAAGTCATTCTTAATTTGCTACGATATTTGCGACCCAAAGCGTCTACGCAGAGTACATAAAACTATCCGGGACTTTGGTATTCCTGTGCAGTTTTCTGTTTTTTTAGTCGAGCTTAAGCAGGATGAACTGACTAGATTGGTTGAAAAATTAAATAGCCTTATTAATGTATTAGAAGATAAGGTTAGTTTTTATCATTTGCCAATTTCTAAAGCCTGCATTTGTTTGGGCTTACCCCCGTTATCCGATAATATGCTGTTTTTATAGTGAGTACTTAATATGAATGAATCTGAATCTAAAGGACAAATCATCCTTACCGGTGCAGCGGGTGGCATGGGTATGGCTACTTGCGAGTTATTAGCCCAACGAGGCTATCGAATCATAGCGGTCGATCATAAAGAATCAATGGGGTCAGCGCAAAGCACTATTTAAGTTTACTCTAACCCTGCTAATTTCAATTTCTAAACGCTCTTCATCCTATCATCACGTATAATCTCTAAAACCTAACAAGGATAAACATGACAAAGCCGGACGATACAGAGAGTGTAAGTGATGAGTTTTCCAATGATGATTACGATAGTCCCTGGAAAGAAGCTGTTGAGCATTACTTCCCGGAGTTAATGGCCTTTTACTTTCCAATGGCTTATGCCGAAATTGATTGGTCAAAAGAACACGTATTCCTGGATCAAGAACTGCGTGCCATTGTGCAAGATGCCGAACTGGGTAAACGCTATGTCGATAAACTGGTTAGAGTCCTGTTATTGACAGGCGATGAGCGCTGGATTTATATTCATATCGAAGTACAAGGCAGTCAACAGGCTGAGTTTGCCAAACGGATGTTTGTTTATAACTATCGAATATATGACCGCTTTGATAGACCGGTTGCCAGTATGGCCGTGTTAGCGGATGAAAACAAACACTGGAAACCGACCTCGTTTGGTTTTGACGTATTAGGCTGCCAACATAGCTTGACGTTTCCTGTGGCTAAGTTAACTGATTATTCTGATAGAGTGGATGAGCTATTAAGCATCGATAATGCTTTTGCACTGATTACAGCCGCCCATATATTAACTCAACAAACCAGAAAAAAGAGTCAAGCCCGTTATGAAGCTAAGCTGCGATTGGTGAGGTTGCTCTATGAACGACAATGGGACAAACAACGCATCATTGACTTATTTGAAGTCGTTGACTGGTTAATGAAACTGCCCAAGTGGCTAGAAACAAAAATATTCCAAGAAATTGAATCAATAGAAAGGAGAGAAGACATGCGTTATATCAACAGTGTTCAAAGAATGTATATGGAAAAGTTTAGAGCCGAAGGCATGGAATTAGGGATAGAGCAAGGCGTGGAAATCGGTCTTGTAAAAGGCGTAGTAACAGGTGAAGTTAAACTCTTAAAAAAACTACTTGAAAAACGTTTTGGTGCTTTACCGAGTTGGGCGATTACTAAGTTAGAAAGCGCGGCAGAGGAAGAGCTGGAAACATGGGGTGAAGCTATTCTAACCGCTGATACATTAAACACGGTATTTGGCAGCGACACGACTCATTAACAGTCGTTTAGAATACATCAAGAGTAAACTTAAATGTGAATTAATGCATGTAGAGATAGGTGGCGACCTGTCTTTGCATTTAAGTTTACAACTTTTGCTGTGCCATCTTCGCAATCTTAAGTGACGAAGAATTTGAAGTTGTCTTGACTAATATACTGGATTTTGTTCAAGACATGCATATTTCCATGAAGACCCAAGCAGGCTGGAATGAGTTCTTCGAAACAAGAATCTAACTAAGCAAAGATGGCGAAAGAAAACGACAAAGATCCAATCCGCAGGATGCAGAAAAATGATGTCCGCGAAAAATACAAGCGATAGGGTGTTATAGGTTAATTCTCAGGCCCATAACATTTTTGATAATCAATGCAAACACTACATGAAGGGGCACGGCATAGATACAGGCCTTCTTCTTCACAAAGCTGTTTATATAAGAACTTTTTCCACTTCATATCTTTAGTGTTCTTGGCAGCCAACTCTGGAAAATTATAATGTAGTAGCGCAGTAAGTTGTAATCGTGACCAAAGGCCAAGGTCTTGCCATAAATGATCATTACCCAAACAGCCAGCAACGATGATGTCAATGACCAAGCTTATTTCCAGGGTATCGGCTCGGCTGTAACGCTTGAGTAAATTAACCAGATCTTCTTTTTCTAACATCCTGTCAAAATCTATTTGACTACCTGAAGGAGCTTGCTCAGGAAGACCATCATCGTGGAAGTAATGGTCTTTTAATTTTTCAAATTGATCCGGCTCCAACCCCATATAATCAGGTAAGACACTTTGCCCAACACACCAACTGGCTGTCATACAAGCTAACCATTCATGATTAGGTGACATGAGGGGGGCAGTTTTTAAACGACTATACGCCTGTTCTAAGGCGGTTTGGCGTTGGAGCACGGCAGACATGACTAGTATTCGACCAGTATATCTTCATCCCTGACAATCATCTGACACGCCAGACGCCAAGGACAAGGTAAATCATCGACAATCATTTTCTCCATTTCTTCTTGAGTGATTTTGCCAGTCGTTCTTAAAACTTCTTTTTCTTTCTCTGTTAAAGGACCACCCATACGTTGACGTTTTTTATCATCGACACTGGTCACTTTGATCAGGCATGTGCCACATTCGCCATCTTCACATTCATAATTGATGGGGATTTTGTTTTCTCTGGCAATTTTTAACAATGTTTCAGTATGACTGCCTGCAACCGCATAAACAGTTTTGTCCCGATATTCAGGATTTGAAAAGGTAATTAAAGCCATGATTGACTCCTTAATTTTGTGATGTACATAGATAAGATTCCCACTTAAAAAATGGGAGTAGGTGCTTGTTAATTCTCAGACCGGTCTAACCTTAATGGTGCCACCTAGAACCTGAGCTTGACAAGCTAAGCGGTTATGCTTTCCAGCCATGTTCTCACGTAAAATTTTATCTTCTAGCACCGAGGGTTCAGTCAGGTTATTCCAACCTTCAGTCACTTTTGTAATGCACGTTCCACAATCTCCCTCACGGCAGCCGTAAGTAATCCCGGAACCTACTTTTTCTGAGATTTCGATCAATCTTGTGCCCGCTGGGGCGGTAACGGTAACGTTGATATCTTCAAAGGTAATCGACGCTTTTGCCATTTTATTCTCCTGTTATATTAAAAATTGTTAAGCAAGATCCGCAATATCAATTACTTTAGCTTGCCTTAAACCCATTAAATCCAGGGCCATTTCATGCCCAAATTCACGACAGAGTTGGGTTTCTTCTTCTGTCGGAATTAACTTGATACGGATACCCGGAATAGGTACACGCAACTTAAGTCCACGTAAGCGGTCTTCTACCATTTTGACACCTTCACCCGTCCATCCATAAGAGCCAAAGACGCCGCCTAATTTTGATTTAAGATTGATGACGGTGAGTGAGGAGAGTAAATCCCATACAGGTTTAACAGCGTCACCATTAATAGTGGGAGTGCCAAAAATAATACCGTCGGCACCTTCGATTAAATCAACAAAGGGTGAAATCTCACTACCTTCCAGGTCATATAAAGAAACCCTGACATGTTCAACAGACATAGCACCCTCATAAATGGCTTCGGCCATACGCCTCGTATTGCCATAAGAGCTGATATAAAAGATTAACAGGGTCTTTTCACCGACACTGATCTCACTTTGTAAGGCCGAGTGAGACAGTTCTTTATAGCGTTGCACATAGCGCTGCGGTTGATCACGCAGTAAAGGGCCGTGGGCGGGTAAGATAGTGGTTAATATTAGCGGCTCTAATAGAGTCAATGCCCGATTAACATAATCTTTAAAAGGTCGCATGATATGTGCGTAGTAGTATTCAAAGGAAAACCTAAAATCGCCA
This sequence comes from Methylococcales bacterium, assembly GCA_003584865.1. Classification (GTDB taxonomy): domain Bacteria; phylum Pseudomonadota; class Gammaproteobacteria; order Methylococcales; family Methylomonadaceae; genus Methylobacter_C. The sequence continues at coordinate 756 of QVQE01000105.1, read as the reverse complement.
ACCACATCGTTAAATAAGCGCGAGTCACAGAAATGACAGCCAAACACATCCCCAGAAAACAAGATAGCTTCTTCCGGTAGATAGGTACATTGAGTGTCTGGCCAATGTAAATAGGGCGTATGAAAGAACTGTAAGGTTCTATCACCTAGGGACACGCTGTCACCTGTTATAACCGGAGTAAATTCAAAATCATCCTGCTTTAATAGCGCTTTAAGCATAGACTGCGCTTTTTGTGAAATATATACCCGAGCTTGGGGTGCGCGGCGCATGAGTTCAGGTAAAGCACCTGTATGGTCAGGTTCTAAATGATTTAAGACAATGACTTTAATCTCATCATAACGAGTCACTGACTCTAATCGAGTAAAGAAATCATCGGCAAAGTTTTCTTTGACGGTATCAATGACAGCAACGCCTTCGCTGCCTCTTACGATATAGGCATTATAAGAAGTCCCATTGGCTGTTTTTAAAATGATGTCAAAGTTACGTAAGTTAGGGTCTAAAGCGCCCACCCAATGGACGCGCTCCGATAATGCAACGGCTTGGGGTATATTACCAATACTTAATACGGGTACTTTACTCATGGCTGCAACTTGATTGAGACTGTGTTTTGGGGCAGCTTTCTAAATCAGAAGCCGTATCCACAGTTTGTAAGCCTATCCAGTTATCAATGAGTTGCTGATCAAATCCAGCTATAAATTTATCCTCAATTTGCATTAAGGGTCGACGAATTAATAAAGGGTTTTCTTGCATTAATGC
>QVQE01000135.1 GCA_003584865.1 Methylococcales bacterium | reverse complement strand
CAAGAGCGTGGTAGAAGAGCGGGTACAGAAAACACGGCGTCTATCGTTGGCTTGGGTAAAGCGTGTGAGCTGGCGCTTCGATATATCGAATATGAAAACACTACGGTTAAAGAACTGCGTGACCGCCTAGAAAAAGGTATCACTGAAAGCATTCCCCATTGCTTTGTTACGGGTGATCTTTATAACCGTTTGCCTAATACCACCGATATCGCCTTTGAGTATATTGAAGGTGAATCCATTTTAATGCTCTTAAATAAAGCCGGTATTGCAGCTTCCAGTGGTTCAGCCTGTACCTCAGGCTCCTTGGAACCTTCGCATGTGATGAGAGCGATGGATATTCCTTATACCGCAGCACACGGCACGATTCGCTTTTCTTTCTCACGCTATAACACGATGTCAGAAGTCGATGAAGTGTTAAAAGTAATGCCGGGTATTGTAAAAACTTTACGGAAATTATCACCGTATTGGGAGGGTGACGGCCCAGTGGCTAACCCTGAACAAGCGTTTGCTCCTACATACGCATAAAAGCAGAACGTCATGAAAGCCCAAGTCCGCCAAATTATTATTGACGATACAACACTTCGAGATGGTGAGCAATCCGCTGGTGTTGCCTTCTCGCTGCAAGAAAAACTGTCAATTGCTACTCAATTGGCAGACTTGGGTGTTCCTGAATTAGAAATTGGTATCCCAGCGATGGGTGCCATTGAACGTGAAGAAATAAAAGCCATTGCCGCACTTAAGCTGAGTTCCAAGCTACTGGTTTGGTCAAGAATGCGTCACGAGGACTTGCAAGGTTGTTTGGGTTTGAATGTGCATAAAGTAGATTTATCCATTTCTGCTTCAGATCAACATATTCAACATAAGTTAAAACAAAGTCGTCAATGGGTGCTAAATACCATTAGCACCTGTATTAATGAAGCCAGAGACTTGGGTTTAGACGTGTGCATGGGTATGGAAGATGCTTCGCGTGCCGATGTTGATTTCTTAATTCAAATGGCTGAAGCGGCTCAAAAAGCCGGAGCGTCGCGAATTCGCTTTGCGGATACCGTCGGTATTATGGAACCCTTTGGTGTCTTTGAGACTATTAAACGGTTGAGAGCGTCTACCGATTTGGAAATTGAAATGCACGCACATGATGATTTAGGGTTAGCAACCGCTAATACAATGGCCGCAGCACTCGCTGGTGCAACGCATGTTAACACCACAGTCAATGGCTTAGGCGAACGCGCAGGTAATGCGGCTTTAGAAGAGGTAGTAGTGGGTTTAAAGCAGCTCTACGGTTTTGAGACGGGCATCTCTTTGCAAAATTTTCCGTTACTTTCAGAACAGGTGGCTACTGCCTCGGGTGATGCCATTGGTACACGCAAGAGTTTAATTGGTAAGAATGTGTTTAGTCATGAAGCCGGTATTCATGTCGATGGCTTATTAAAAGACCCCAGTAATTATCAAGGCGTTGACCCGGCTATTGTGGGGCGTCGTCATCAACTGATATTAGGTAAACACTCGGGGACTCAAGGTGTTATTCATGCCTATCAACAACTAGGCATTGTTGTTAATCGTTTACAGGCACAAAAACTACTGACTCAAGTCAGGCAGTTTGTTAGTCTGACTAAAAGAACACCTCAACCTGAAGAACTTAATTTATTCCATCAAAACCTGTAAGAGGACATTTCATCATGAATGAGCAAACCGAACTAGAGGCCTGTGAAGCAGAAGTCAACGAAAGATTAGATGTACCTGATCAAGATGATCGTTACCCTGGGTCATTTTTTAGGATACCCGGACGACCTTCACTTGAAAATACGGGCTGGCAATTAAACTAAGCCAAAATAAACCCACAATATTACCCACACTTAACGGCAGCTAAAATGGTTATGGTCATGTCAGATACTGCTAAATATCCTTTAGACACGCCACTGGGCTTTTTTAAACAATGGCATGAAGATGTCCATTGTGTGTTCGGAAGAGATCCGGCTGCACACACTGTCTGGGAAATATTACTGACCTATTCCGGCGTCCATGCCGTACTGATACACCGAATTAGTCATCGCTTATGGAAAGCTAACTGGAAACTTTCAGCACGTATTCTTGCTACAGTCGCCAAAATATTTACCAATGTAGAAATACACCCCGGCGCAATCATAGGCAGACGTTTATTTATAGATCATGCGCTAGGCGTGGTCATCGGTGAAACGGCTGAAATTGGCAATGATGTGACTTTATATCACGGTGTCACCTTAGGCGGCACAACCTGGCATAAAGAAAAACGCCACCCAACTATTGGTAACAATGTATTAATTGGCTCTGGTGCAAAAATTCTGGGTGCCATTACCCTGGGTAATAATGTTCGGGTCGGTGCTAACTCAGTGGTCATAAAAGATGTCCCCGCTTGCTGCACAGTCGTGGGTATTCCTGGACGCATTATTCAGACTAAAGGCACCAAAATACAAAACAGGCATGGCATTGATCTTGACCATCATTTGATTCCTGATCCAGTCGGAAAAGCCATTTCCTGTTTAATGGAACGCATTGATGAGTTAGAGGCTAAACAACCTGTGATAACGGAAGTAATTTCTGAAGAAGCCTGTGATAAATGCGAGGCAGAAACTATCTGCGGTTCGCCCAAAAAAGAAAGTCCAGTGAAACTGGCCGCGAGGTATTAAGTGGATTTATTAGATTTTGAAGCACAAGGCCTGTATTTTGAAAACGAAGATACACCGGAAGTCGAAAACATGATAGCGATTGCCTCTGAAAACTATGCCAGCGGTGAAGCTGAGCTACCGCTGTTAAGAGCTTATTTTTTAGCACCCAACTCGTTAAATGTATTAGTGGCACTCAATCGCTTTTACTATTATCAACATCGGCTTGACGATGCGCTTGCAGCGACTCTTAAAGCATTAGCGGTAATTAGACCCTTAATTGATTTTCCTGAAGATTGGCGTGAATTACAGCCCCATCATCTTAGCGATACCCCCGCTAATCTATTAACTCAGGTCAGGTTGTATTTATTTACCTTAAAAGCCATTGGCTTTTTAAATATGCGCCTGGAGTTACTTGACGTTAGTAAAAGTATTTTTGAAAAACTAGTGTACTTAGATGGCAAAGATCGAATCGGTGCAAAAGGTTTATTAGAGTTAGTCATTCAACGGCAAAGTAGTTTTGAAACTTAGGAGTCATTAAGATGTTAAAAGATATATTAAAAGATAAAAATGCATCATTATTAGGCCTGGTGACTTTAGCTCTATTTGTCATCCTGGTTATTTACTTACTTAACCAAGATGCCTCCTTAGTTGGCCCCCTTTAATCTAAAACTGGAGAAACCCCATGAGCTTTGAAGAAGAAATGGAAGAGCTGGAATCTGCTGAAGACTTTTTACAATATTTTGAACTGGATTATATTCCTAGCGTTGTGCATGTTAACCGTTTGCATATTTTGCAACGCTTTCATGATTACTTACAAAAAGCCAGTGATGAAATGCCAGAACACGAAGAAGCGAAACGTGCCATTTACAGTAAGTTATTAGAACGGGCTTACCAAGACTTTGTGGTCTCTGATGCCCAAACAGAAAAAGTCTTTAAAGTCTTTTCAATGACTGAACCTCAAACGGCTTTCGTCGCACTCGGCGATATTAAAGTATGAAACCCGAGCGCTTTGACGAAGGACGATTTGAATACGGTGAATCGGTCAGAGTCACTCGAAACGTCCGTAATGATGGCACCTACCCTGGTTTAGATGTAGGCGTCTTATTAATTCGCCGAGGCAGCGTAGGAAATGTTATTGAAGTCGGTACTTTTTTACAGGACCAGGTGATCTTTACCGTACACTTTCTAAATCATGGAAGAATGGTTGGCTGTCGCCTGGAAGAGTTAATTGGTGCCGAAGAACCCTGGAACCCCAGTCGTTTTGAGTTTAGAGACCGTGTTGTTTGTACGATCGACTTGGGTATTCAAGGTAACGTCTTATTTAAAAAAGGCACTGAAGGAGAAGTCTTTAAAGTGATTAGAGACGATGAACTCATTCAATATCATGTGGCATTTGAAGGGAGAACACTACAACTCCCAGAGTCTGCCTTAGCACCCGCACATCCTGAAACGTTTAATGAGCCCGAGGCTTGATATGAACCAGCCTAAAAAATCGGACCCTATTGACCCCTACACATTGTTAAGAACAGCGTTGACGCTTTTTAAGAAAAAACCCGCTGAGTTGCAAGCAGAGGAATTAACTCAAGCCCAAATACAGGCGCTGAGTGAATTTAATATTGAAAAGCGTATTCTCAATTCGCCAGAAGCCGGCTTGGTGATTATTTCAGATCAAGAGCTTGAGTCTGCTTATCAAGAAGTGCGTGATCGATATGTCGATGAAGACTCATTCCTGATTGATCTGGATAAAAACCGGCTAACCACGGACAGCTTAAAAGCCGCACTTTTGCGTCAAAGTCGTGTTAATGTTGTTATGGAATTGATTGCTTCTCGGTCACCTACAATCAATGAAGTAGAAATTGGTATTTATTATCACCTACATACCGAGCAATTTAATCGCCCGGAAATGCGTGAAGCCTGCCATATATTTATCAGTGTTAATCCCGACTATCCTGAAAACACCCGCGAGGCTGCATTAATTCGCGTTCAGGAACTTTATGTCAAGTTACAGAAGAAGCCTTTTAAGTTTGCAGACCTGGCTCTTAAGCATTCAGAATGCCCAACGGCTTTACAGGGTGGTGTATTAGGTATTGTCCCTAAAGGCAAACTCTATCCAGAACTGGATGAGGTACTATTCAGCATGAGGGCAGGAGAAATCAGTCAACCGGTTGAATCTGAAATAGGGTTTCATTTGGTGTTATGTAAGCAAATACAAAAAGCAGAAACCTTATCCTTACAAAAAGCGACGCCTAAAATACGTCAAATGATGAGTGACCGTTCACGGCAAAAATGTCAACGCGCCTGGTTAGCCAGTTTACCCAAATAATATAAGGAGTTACCCATGAGTGATAAAGAAATCAAACACTGCTCGTTTTGTGGTATAGCGCAATCACCCACGGTTCCTTTAATAGCCGGTAGCGAGGGTTTTATTTGTGGAGACTGTGTATTACTGGCTAATCAAGTCGTCAGTAATTGGAGCCGAAAAAAAGAACTCTCTGAAATGCAAGGCCCCTTACCTATTCCCGCCAAAATCAAAGAGCACCTTGATCAATATATTATCGGTCAGGATCTGGCTAAACAAATTCTATCCGTGGCGGTCTATAACCATTACAAACGCCTAAAGCATGAAAGTGGCAATGCAGGGTTGGGCGTTTATGATAAGGATGTCGAGATCGGTAAATCCAATATATTGCTGATCGGCCCCTCCGGTACGGGTAAAACCTTATTGGCCAGTACCTTGGCTAAAATTGTGGGTGTTCCCTTTGTTATTGCAGATGCAACCACGTTAACGCAAGCGGGTTATGTTGGCGATGACGTAGAAAATATTCTGGTCAGACTGCTGGATGTTGCAGAAGGAAATATGACTAACGCTGAATGGGGGATTGTCTATATTGATGAGATAGACAAAATTGCCCGTAGCCCAGAACAGCAAACCGGTACGCGAGACGTATCGGGTGAAGGTGTTCAACAAGCCCTGCTCCGTTTGGTTGAAGGTTCACACGTTAAAGTCTCAGGAAAAGGTCAACGTAATAAGGACGGCGAAATGACTATTGATACCCGTAATATTTTATTTATTGCCGGTGGTTCATTTCCTGGCTTAGAGAAATACGTTGAAAAACGACTCACTCCGACCAACTCCGCAATTGGTTTCCATGCGGAAGTTAATAACCCGGATGACAAACCGACTCTTGAAGAATTACTAAACGCGACACAACCCAGTGACTTACGCAAGTTTGGTTTAATCCCTGAGTTTATTGGTCGCTTTCCAATTCTAGCGCCTCTGGAACCTCTGGATGTAGATGCTTTGATTCGGGTTTTAACCGAACCTAAAAATGCACTGGTCAGACAATATCAACAATTGTTTGCTTACGAAGATGTTGATTTAAACTTTGAACAGGATGCACTGGTTGAAATTGCCAAGAAAGCCATCGAAAGAGAAACAGGGGCGCGTGGATTAAGGAGTATCATGGAACAAACCTTGAGAAAAACCATGTTTGAAATCCCTTCACGTGATGATGTTGAGCAATGCATCGTTGATGCAGACACCATTGTAGGCAATGGCGAAGTTAAAGTAATAAAAAAAGCTGAAGAAAAAATCAGGCAACAAGCCGGTTAAACCAATCACAATCTATTGACTGCAGAATAAGAGAATTCTATGACTACCGAAGAAAAAATCCACCAACAATTAGCTACAAATCCAATCATACTTTATATGAAAGGCATACCCGCTAATCCACAATGTGGCTTCTCAGCAAAAGCAGTTGGCATTTTAAACGGCCTAAAAGTGCCCTTCGCGTATGTTAACGTTTTGGAAGCGCCTTTTATTCGCGAAAAACTGCCTAAAATCTCACACTGGCCAACCTACCCACAATTGTTCGTTAATAGTGAACTAGTAGGGGGATGTGATATCCTTGAAGAAATGTCTAATAATGGTAGCTTATTACCGCTATTAAAAACGGCATTGCCTGAGAAAGCAGAGCCTGAAAGCGAAACCCTGTCGACTCAAGCAGTTGAGCAACTGGTGAAAACCGGCATTCCCGATGCAAAAGTTATTGTTGAGGGTGCTGGTTGTGATTTATTAATTACTGTCGTCAGTGAACAATTTACAGATCTCAGCCTTGTTAAGAAACAACAATTAGTGATGTCTACGTTAACAGCCCCCCTGGGTACAGGTAAGCTTCATGCAGTCAGCATAAAAGCGTATACGCCTGAAGAATGGCAAGCGTTATCACCCAGTGCTGCACCCGGACTGTTACAAATTCAACTTTAAAAATCCTCTTCCCAAGCGAGAATATTATGGCTACCGTAGGTATATTTTTTGGAACTGACAGCGGCAATACTCGTCGTATTGCAAAAGATATTTCAACCACTTTGGGCTCTGCTGTAGCCGCTAAACCGGTTAATATTCGCAATGCCGTTGTCGCCGACCTGCTGGCGTATGATATTTTGATATTAGGTACACCGACTTACGGTGATGGTCAGGTACCAGGCTTATCGACAGGGAATGTCACCGAAAGTTGGGAAGAGTTTTTACCGACCTTAGCAGGCCACGATTTTACCGGTAAAACAGTGGCTATCTTTGGCTTGGGCAATCAAAAGGGTTATCCTGATGAGTTTATCGATGCGGTTTATTATTTACATGATCAATTCGATGCCTGTGGCGCAACACTGATCGGTGAATGGCCTACTGAGGGCTATAAGTTCAAAGCCTCTAAAGCGGTGGTTAACGGCAACTTTCTAGGCTTGGCACTGGATCAGGAAAATCAGAAAGAGTTAACACCTGAAAGAGTCAGTGCTTGGCTTAAGTCCATTGCGAGCGCCTGGGAAAATGGCTAATGAGATTCAACCAAAAGCGGTAACTTCTCATTAGCCACGGGTAGCTGTAACCCGAATTAAAGTAGGGATTAATTGAGGGTAAGCTAGACGAAAAACTCGAAGTGGCGAAATCAATGTTAAACAAAGGCTTTGAAATTAGCCTGATAGCTGATATCACAAAACTTTCGACCTGTACGATTAGCCTAAGCAACCTTCTTTTTCACCCAAGTAAGCGGAAGCGTTCGATGTTCTACCCATTGGACGGTTGCGTTGTTAAGCGTGACAGCGCTTAATGCGGTCAATGCATACGAGCCATTTTTAGACCAACTCATTCCATGATGCTTTTGACGTCTGGCGGTCACTAGATTATTACAACGTTCCACCGGATTGCTAGAGTTGGGCAGCTTTAGCTTTCGGCGCATGGCATAGCACGGTATCCATTTACGATTACGCTCCAGATAACCGATGAGTCTCTCAATAGCCTTGCTATCTTTGATCTCTGTCGAGGGAATAGCCGCCAAATACATCTGAGCCCTGTCAACCAAGGTCGAATAATTTGTAAAGTATAGTAGACCACGATCAGATAATATCCCTCTTCTGTCCGTTGAACCTTGTCTTGTCATGTCGGCGCGAGCAAGAGCGCTATAGTAGCGCTCCCGTATCTCTTCCAAAAATCCTCTGCTCATAGACCAGAGACCTTAAGCACCAAGACCTGCACAACGCATATAGTTGTCGGTAAATAGTCGCTCCACCCTCCCATTTCCATCTAAGACCTGAGTACAAACGTCTTTATCACTTACATGACTGTTGGCTAGCCTCGTTTGTATTTCGATGTACTGTTTTTATCCCAACAACGCCTTAATCTCAGAGATACAAGACCCACAATTAGTTCCGGCTTTTAAACAGTGCCCCACTTCCTGAGGTGTCTTCAACTGCTTATCTTTAATCGCCTTGAGCAATATTTTTTCACCGATATTAAAACAGGCACAGACGGTTTTTCCGGTATCTTCAGTTCCCACTGGTACACGTCCAGTGAGCAGCGCCATGCGTTCTGATAGTTCAAGGCTGTTTTTAGCAAACAAGCCAATCAACCAATGACGTTCGGGCAGATGATGATTAGCCGCAATAAAAATAACCGTCGTTAATACAGCGTCCACAAACAACGCCGCACGGTAAACACCCTGACTCGCATCTTGATACGTTTGCCAATGGTATTCCTCTGTTCGGTCATTAATCAAATACTCCTTGAGCGCCTCCAGCCAACTACTGGCTAAACCTTGCCCCGCCAGTTCGTAACGAACATAATCACCGCCTTTGATTTTAACCACATAATCAACGTCACTTAAGCTTAATTCCTCACGCGATAAAATAAACCCCTGCCACACCGCTTGAAAGGGTTTGATGCGAACAGGCGTGTGTTTGCTCTCGGGTTGCTTTGATATCGGATCAACGGCTGGATTAACTAAAGCGCCCATCCGTCCTTGACTGGCATACTGTTCAGTCCAGTGCATAGGGACAAATAAATTGCCTACTTGTTGAGACTCAGTGATGGTGACTCGTGCCAGCATGGTTCCCCATTGAGTTTCGAGTACAGCTAAGGCGTTTGCTTTTAACCCGGTATTTTCTGCATCGTTAGGATGTATTTCAACGAACGGTTCTGGACTGTGTTGATTTAATTTAGCGGATAAGGCCGTGCGGGTCATGGTATGCCATTGATCCCTTAGACGACCGGTATTTAATATCAGCGGGTAATCTTCATTCGGTAAATTAACCGCACTGCGTGGAGTCACTGCAATAAATTGCGCCTTCCCTGAGGGCGTAAAATACTGTCCATCTCCAAATAAACGCGCGGTTCCCTTAGGCTGACTAGACGTAACTGGCCATTGAATCGGTTCTAATGCTTCATAAGTGGGTTGATCAATTGTGGCTAAAGCGGAGATATTAAAATCCCGTAGTCCGTGTTCAGCGTTATTTTCAAATCCAGATAAGGCCGCATGTTCTCTAAATATGTCAGAGGGCTGTTGATAGTTAAAAGCAGTTCCAAAACCCATGCGTTGTGCAACCTGAGTGATTATCCACCAATCTGCTTTAGCATTGCCAGCGGGTTTAAATAACGCGCGTTGGCGAGAAATGCGCCGTTCAGAATTAGTGACAGTACCGTCTTTTTCACTCCAACCCAGTGCTGGTAATAATACATCCGCATAAGCGGTGGTGTCGGTTTGCGCAATACAATCAGAGACGACTACAAAGTCGCAACGTTCTAAGGCGCGTTTAATATGGTCGGCATTCGGTAAACTGACCACCGGATTGGTCCCCATAATCCAAACGGCTTTTATTTGACCCTCAGCCATGGCATTAAACAAATCAACCGCAGGCAGTCCGGGTTTGGTGGCAATGTTATCGGTGTTCCAAAACCGTGCGACCCGCTCAATATCGCTTGGATTAGAAAAATCCATGTGTGCCGCCAATTGATGCGCTAACCCTCCAACCTCACGTCCGCCCATGGCATTAGGTTGTCCAGTCAGTGAAAAAGGTCCCATGCCCGGATGCCCAATTCTTCCGGTGGCTAAATGACAATTAATAATTGCGTTAACTTTGTCCGTACCGGAAGAAGATTGATTGATGCCTTGACTGTAAAGGCTCAGCACTTTTTCAGTGTCGCTAAACCAATCATAAAAACACTGTACATCGGCTGCTGTTAAATGGCATTGAGCCGCAACGTCGGCAACACTTGGGGCGCTTAGTTCAGCGCTGTGCAATGCATTCTCAAAGCCTTCGGTATGTTGAACTATATAATTCTGATTGAGGATATTTTGTTGGCTTAAATAACACAACAGGCCATTGAATAAAGTAGCGTCGCTTCCACTGGCGACCGGTAAATGTAAATCAGCCAGTTCACAAGTAGCGGTACGTCGTGGATCAATAACCACTATTTTTAATTCTGGGTTAGCGAGTTTGGCGGCTCGAATGCGTTGAAAGATCACCGGATGACACCACGCGGCATTAGAGCCGATTAAGATCATTAAGTCAGCCTGTTCAAAATCGTCATAACAACCGGGCACGGTATCAGAACCAAAGGCGCGTTTATGACCGGCCACAGACGAGGACATACACAAACGACTATTGGTATCCATGTTGGCACTACCGATAAATCCTTTCATCAGTTTATTGGCTACATAATAGTCTTCGGTTAATAATTGTCCCGAGCCATAGATGGCGATTGAATCAGGGCCATAGCGTTCAAGGGTGTCTTTGAAGGTATTGGCGACGGTATCCAGTGCTGTTGTCCAAGAGACGGGATGACCGTTAATATGCGGGTTTAATAAGCGACTGTTTAAGTCAAGGGTATCACCTAAAGCAGAACCTTTAGAGCATAAGCGTCCGGTATTGGCAGGGTGTGTTTGATCGCCTGCAATTTTAACGGCGTGATGCGCTTCATTCACTGTGGCACTAATGCCACAACCTACGCCGCAATAAGGGCAAGTGGTTTGAATGATTCTGGGGTGATTAAACATACGCTTTTCCAAAGATGAGTCCTGCTCGGATGTCCGCTATCGATTGTTCTGATTCGAGTAACTCTTGGTACCAAAAACTATCACGGGTGTCGCCATATAATACCGCACCGACCAGTTTATTCGCTTTAATGATCAGTTTTTTATAGATGCTTAAGTCAGAGTCGGTAAATTGAATTGTTTCTGAGCTTTCATCGCCGATAAAGTCGCCCATAGAAAACAGATTAATGCCGGTGACTTTAAGTTTAGTGGCCGTGGGTAACGTTAAGTATTGGGCCACGCCATGTTCGGTTAAATGATTGGCGCAGACTTTAGCTTGCTCATACAAGGGCGCAACGAGGCCAAAGGTTTCGCCTCGATGTTGAATACATTCGCCTACGGCATAGATACGAGGATCATAACTTTGCAGAGTGTCATTGACCACAATGCCTTTTTCACAGTACAGACCTGCGGCTTTGGCTAGCTTAATATTAGGTCGCACACCAATCGCCATGATAAATAAATCACAGTCTAAGGTGTCACCGTTAGCAAAATGCACCGCTTTGATATGCCCCATTTCATCACCGACCAACTGTTTAACCTTGGTCGCCATCTTAAATGTTAAACCTTTTTGTTCAAGCTCTTCTTGCAGTATTTTACTGGCGTGTTGATCCATTTGACGATTCAATAACACGGCGTTGTTATGAATCACCGTCACGTTCATGCCTCTTAGCGCTAAGCCATTAGCAGCTTCAAGGCCTAATAAACCACCGCCTAAGATCACCGCTTTTTGGTGCGTCTGGCTGTAAGACAACATAGATTGAACATCGGCAATGTCTCTAAAACTAAGCACGCCAGTTAAGGACTTACCGGGTATATCGGCCAACACGGCTTTTGAACCCGTGCTGATTAAGAGTCGATCATACTCGGCCACCGTGCCGTCTTGAGTCACTACCTGTCTTAATTGTCGATCAATAGACACCACGGTTTTATCCGCACCGGTATGCAGCGTAATGTTATGTTGTTGATACCACGCACGATCATTGATAAAGATGTCTTCCAGTTTTTTTTCACCACTCAGTACAGAAGACAACATAATGCGGTTGTAATTAGCATAAGGCTCAGCACCAAACACCGTAATCTCATATTTATTCGGGTCGGCTCTTAACACTTCTTCGACGGTCCGCATTCCTGCCATCCCGTTTCCAATTACGACTAGCTTAGTCATAATCAAGATTAATCTGAACGTGTGACTGGTCAATGCGCACCGAATACGCGGGTATCTTAACGGTCTCGTCTTCAAGACAACAGCCGGTTTTTAAGTTGAAATGTTGTTTATAAACGGGGGAGGCCACAATGGGTTCGCCTTTCAGGTCGCCAATAATGCCTCGGGATAACACATTCGCTTTAGCAAAGGGATCATAATTATGGAGCGCAAACACCGATTGCGATTTAGGCATATAAAAGACTGCCACTTGTTGGCCTTCGACTAAAGCGCAGACCCCTGAATTAGCTTGCAAAGCGTCTACTTCACAAATAGTTTGCCAGTGTGACATTACGCAACCTCCACGAGTTTGAAATGTTTTTGGTCTTTGGTTTCAGCCGGACGAAGCTGTCCACGTTCTTCAATAAAGACGATGTTGTCATCGGCTTGGTCACTATTGATAAAGTGTTTAAAGCGTTTTAACTTGGATTCATCTTCAATCGTGGTTTTCCATTCACATTGGTAGGTATCAACGACGTGTTGCATTTGCTCCTCTAATTGTTCACACAGCCCCAGGTTATCTTCGATAATCACGGACTTTAAATAATCGAGGCCGCCTTCCATGTTTTCCATCCATACCGAGGTGCGTTGTAAGCGGTCGGCGGTGCGAATATAAAAACTTAAAAAGCGGTCTATGTATTTAATTAAAGTCTCTTTATCTAAATGGGTGGCAAATAAATCAGCGTGACGCGGTTTCATGCCACCATTGCCACATACATATAAACTCCAACCGTGTTCGGTCGCAATAATACCTACGTCTTTACCTTGGGCTTCTGCACATTCTCGGGTACAGCCTGAGACTGCAAACTTAATTTTATGCGGGGAGCGGAGGCCTTTATAACGATTTTCAAGTTCGATGGCTAAACCGACACTGTCATCAACCCCATAACGGCACCAATTACTGCCGACACACGATTTAACGGTACGCAAGGATTTTCCGTAGGCATGACCGGATTCAAAACCCGCATCAATCAAATCTTTCCAGATTAACGGCAATTGTTCCACTCTCGCACCGAATAAATCCACCCGTTGCCCACCGGTTATCTTGGTATAGAGTTGGTATTTTTTTCCGACCTGACCTAAGGTAATCAACATATCAGGACTAATTTCCCCTCCGGCAATGCGTGGTACCACTGAATAGGTACCATCTTTTTGAATATTGGCTAAAAAGGCATCATTACTGTCTTGCAAGGGAGCGAGTTCTGGTTTTAAGACAAAGTCATTCCAGTTAGAGGCCAGAATAGAAGCAACGGTAGGTTTGCAAATGTCACACCCTAAACCGTGCCCATGTTTTTCAATCAGGTCATCAAAGGTAGTGATCTTTTCGACTTTAATGAGGGTAAATAAATCTTGTCGGGTGTAGGCAAAGTGCTCACACAAATCGGTATTAACGGTCACCCCTTGTTTAGTCAATTCTGAGTTTAATACGGATTTAACTAAAGCCGCACAACCGCCACAACCCGAACCGGCTTTAGTGCCCGCTTTTAAGTCACCAACCGTGCTGCAACCGGCTTCAATAGCTTGGCAGATATCGCCTTTACTGACATCATAACAAGAACATATTTGTGCAGATAGTGGTAACGCATCAGGACCGAGTCCGCCGGATTCATCAGAACGACTGGGTAAAATTAAGGTGTCTGGATGTTCGGGTAATTCAATGCCATTTAAACAGTATTGTAATAAGGTGCTATAACCGGACGCATCACCAACTAAGACTGCGCCTAGTAAGTGTTTTTTATCGGCGCTGACCACAATACGTTTATAAACTTCAAGATCACCGTTTTGATAGGTGTAGGTGAGGGCGCCTTGAGACTTCGCATGGGCATCACCAATACTGGCTACATCAACGCCCATGAGTTTTAGTTTAGTACTCATATCGGCACCGGTAAAACTGGCGGGTTGGCTAGCAAGATCGGTTACCACGGTGCGAGCCATAGTATAACCGGGTGCGACTAAGCCATAGATCATGCCATTCCAAAGCGCACATTCACCTATCGCATAAATATTCGCATCGGAGGTTTTACATTGATTGTCGATTACAATCCCACCTCTAGATCCCACCTCAAGTCCGCAGGCTCTGGCAATATCATCACGGGGACGAATGCCGGCAGAGAATAAAATGAGGTCTGTTTCCAGTTCTTCACCATCGGCAAAACACATTTTATTAAAGCAGTGTTCGCCGTCTGTAATTAACTGGGTATTTTTTCCGGTGTGTACGGTGACACCTAAGTGTTCTATTTTATGTCTTAACATGGCGCCACCCGCTTCATCTAATTGCACCGCCATGAGACGGGGGGCAAATTCGACCACGTGAGTTTTTAGACCTAAATCATGTAAGGCTTTAGCGGCTTCTAAACCTAATAAACCACCGCCCACCACCACGCCCACTTTACTTTTTTGAGCAACCGTGGCAATGGCTTCAAGATCTTCAATGGTTCGATACACTAAACATTCGGGTCTATCATGACCGGGCACAGGCGGTACAAATGGAAAAGAGCCGGTGGCTAGGACCAAGGTATCATAATGAATGAGAACACCTTTGTCTGAGAGGACTGTTTGCTCTTCTCGGTTAATCTGGGCGGCTTTATCCCCGATATGGAGGGTGATGCCGTGTTGTTCAAAGAAGCCCGGTTCGACTAAGGATAAATCGTCTGCGGTTTGTCCTGAGAAAAAAGCAGAGAGGTGAACACGATCATAAGCCGCTCTGGGTTCTTCGCAAAAAGTCACGATGTGATAGGTTTCTTTGATAGGACTATTGACTAGACTGGTTAAAAAATGGTGTCCGACCATGCCATTACCAATGACAACCAGGGTTTTTTTAGGTGTGTTCATGTTCAACCTCAATGCTGATAGAGCTGCAATGTTGATAAGCTAATAGAAATCAGTGTTCAAGACTTAGAAACTAATATTGCCCGACACCCATATTTTTTGGGTATCCGTATCATAATGATCCGCATTGTAATAAGCGTAACTGGCTAATACGGAGTAGTGTTTGCCGAATTTTTTAGTGGCCATAAAGTCCCATTCGCTACCATAATGAATACTGCCAGTGTCGTTATAAAAATCATGGTATATGCCGGATAAGGAAACGCTGCCCCTATCTAAAGTAGTCGTTAAGGTTCCAAAAATGTCACGAATACCATTGCTGGGTGTTATGAGGAAGATATCAGCCCAGCCTTGAAAAGCATGGTTAGTACCTAAAGGAGTAATAAATGTTTTATTTGTTCCGATACCATTTTTTTGTTCCATTGCGCCTTGTAAAGTAATATTAAAGGCTGTTACACCGCCCATGAAGTTGTAGCGATCAACGGTATAGTGTTGAGGACTATTGACATAATCAGATTGAATCCCCCATTCAGCGGTATAAAGCAGCCCAAATTTATCATTGACTTTGAACGAGTCGCCAGGTTTTAGATAATTGGTAAAACGTAGTCCGTAGGTTTGGTTAGAGTTTGCATAGTTCACACGGTCTGTATAGTCCAGCCAGTAGCCATAACCGATCAGGTTGCCATAATCACCGACTTTATAATTGATATTTAACAGCGGGGCGTTAATGCCGACATTGGTTGAAGTAAAGGTTTTAACATTACCGATATAGCCGGCATTAATGGTTAAACCAAAAAGCTGTTGATTGTTATGGGTGATTAAAACGGAGTCATAGGTTTGCTCTAATTGTCTCCAACCCACATTACCAATAAATCGATCATCATCGAGTTTAATACGTTGACGACCCCCTTTGATCAGTGTATCGGAGATCCCTGCATAACTGAGCCATAATTGATCCAATTCATTAACGTAAGGGTCTTTAACGGTTGAATAGTTCGTTTTTCCGTTGACGGAGCTGTTGTAATCGGAATCCATTGCATACACACCTTCGTATTCGGCGTAACCTTGCAGACCATGAAAAACAGGAGAAAGAAGACCTAGACGTAAGCGTGATGTTACGGCATTAGCGGTCGAAGGTTGTTTTGAAGCAGGAAGTGTTTTGCCGTTGAGTGCAGGGCTTCTGACATTATATTGATTTACATCTTCAAAGCGGGTGTTTAAATCAAACTTGATGGCACCGTTTTTACCGTAATGATAAAAGTTGAGTGCGTCTTCAATATCTTGAGTAACATCAGCTAATGCTGAGAAGCTGACGACTGACAGTGATAATAATGCAGCGGAAAATGGCACAATACTTTGATTTTTAGACATAACGACCCCTATCTTATAATTTAAGATGTTTAATTTATTCAGGTTGAGGAGTACGAACAGCGTGTTCGACCCCGTTTAAGTTGTTGGTGTGGCTTTGCGGCTAATGGGTGTGTTCACATTCGGCAAGAAAGCTCAGTAAACTCTCTCGGTATTTGTAATAATCCGGGTGGGCTAACAGTGCTTTACGGGTTCTAGGTCTAGGTAAATCAATGGTTTCTATTTTTCCAATTTTGGCATGAGGACCATTTGTCATCATCACCACGCGGTCAGCTAATAATATAGCTTCATCAACATCATGCGTGACTACAATAGCGGTTACTTGGGTGCGATCCCACACTTCCATTAAGACTTCCTGTAATTCCCAACGGGTTAAAGAATCTAACATGCCAAAAGGTTCGTCCAATAAAAGCAGTTTGGGTGATAAGGCAAAGGCTCTCGCGATACCGACACGTTGGCGCATGCCATTGGATAACTCTTGAGCTTTTTTGTGTAAGACATCTCCTAACCCAACTCGCGTTAGATAATATTCAACAATGTCTTTACGTTCCGACTTTGTTGCGTGGGGATATACTTTTTCAACGCCCAATGACACATTTTCATAAGCCGTCAGCCAAGGGAATAAGCTAGGCGCTTGAAACACAACGCCACGATCAGGTCCAGCGCCGTTGATTTCTTTATTATCCAGAACAATGACACCTTCAGAAATACTGTTTAAGCCCGCTGTCATTGATAACACGGTTGATTTACCGCAGCCAGAATGTCCAATAATAGAAATAAACTCGCCTTTTTTGACTTTTAAATCGAAGCCGTCAACCACTTTAACAGTACTATTTCCATCGGGTGTTGGATAGATTTTTGAAAGTTGTGAAAACTCAAGATAACGGGGTCTACCTAAGTCGTTTTTACTGGTATTCTCTTTGGGTTGTTGCCAGTTGTGGCTGGTATTGGGTCTTACATCCGGTAAAGTAATCTTATCAGAGCCTGACTCCTGGTTTTTTTCAATACCGATTGCCATTAAATATTGCGTGATTTCAGCACGTAATTTTTTGAAGGTCTCATTATGATTTAAAGCGGTTCTATCACGAGGGCGTTCAATATCAATCAGAAAATCAGGGCCAAAGGTGGCATCAGGTCCTGGGTTTAAAGCAATCACTCGGTCAGCCATATAAATGGCTTCATCGACATCATTAGTGATTAATATGACGGTTTTCTTTTCTTGTGCCCAGATTTGTAAAATCTCATCTTGCAAGTTGCCACGGGTTAACGCGTCCAAGGCGCTAAGCGGTTCATCGAGTAGCAAAATATCAGGGCTTGCCGCTAAAGCTCTGGCTACATTTACTCGTTGACGCATTCCACCTGATAGTTCAGCGGGTTTTTTAGTCATGGCAGCGCCTAAGTTAACCATGCGGATATATTTTTCGGTATGCGCTTTTCGTTGAGCGGCAGACCAGTTTTTAAAAATAGCATCGACAGCGAGCGCGACATTTTCATAAACCGTTAGCCAAGGCATCAGTGAATAGTTTTGAAAAACAACACCGCGATCAGGTCCAGGGCCAGTGATGGGGTTACCTTGTTTTAATACGTCCCCACTGTCGGCTTGAATCAAGCCGGCAATTGTCGAAATGAGTGTTGTTTTGCCGCTACCTGAAAAGCCGACAATTGCAACAAACTCACCTTCTTTTACTGTTAAGTTAATATTTTTTAAAATGGATGTTTTATCTTTGCCTTCGCCATAAGTTTTGCAAACATTTTTTAATTCAACTAAAGGTAAATAGGGGTCGTTTAAAGGTAGGTTGTTGATAACCTTACTTTCATTAACAGCAACGATTTTTAGATTTAATGCGGACATGAGAAACTCCTGATTAAAGTGCGTTACCGAAAGAAAACACTTTTTGAAAGGATTGCATGATGCGATCCAAAACAAAGCCGATGATTCCGATGGTAAATACTGCGACCATGATACGTCCTAAAGAATTAGAGCTGCCATTCTGAAACTCATCCCAAACAAACTTTCCAAGTCCTGGGTTTTGTGCCAACATTTCTGCGGCAATCAGTACCATCCAGCCCACTCCTAGGGATAAACGCATCCCGGTAAAAATATAAGGCAAGGCTGACGGTAAAATGATTTTTCTAATTTGAGTAAGCCAGTTAAGACGCAATACTTTACCGACGTTGACTAAATCCTTATCGATGGATGAAACGCCTACCGCCGTATTAATTAAAGTGGGCCAAAGAGAGCACAGTGTGACGGTAATTGCAGAAGTTAAAAATGATTTCTGAAACCAGGACTCATCGGTTGTCACATACACAGCACTGACTACAAGGGTGACAATCGGTAACCAGGCCAAAGGTGACACGGGTTTAAAGATCTGAATCAATGGGTTAATAGCGGTATTAATCACGGAACTCATGCCACACAGTAGCCCTAACGGGACGGCAATCAGGGTCGCAATCATAAAACCGGCAAATACTGTGTAGAGACTCGTAAAGATTTTATCCAGATAAGTCGCTTGGCCATTATAAGGTCGTGATTTAATCTCTACGGCTGGATTTTCTAACAGCGCTTGAGCATGACGGTCTTGCTGGCGTTGATAAAATGCGGCTTCTTTTTCTTTTTCAGCAAAATGTTCGGACAATAAGCCCTTGGCTTCATGCCAAACCGCCGTTGGACCAGGAATTGCACCTAAGCTGGTGTTGACTTGTGAAGCAGAGACACTCCAAACGCCCAAGAACACGGTAAAGGCGATAATCGGCACGCCCATAATCAAAAATAATTGGCGAAGTTGTTGTGTAGGATTTTCACCCGACGCAATTTTTACTAAAGGGACAAACCAGGTTAAGCCGGTGATGTTGAAAAATTTAATGAGATGGTTATTCATGGTTTTTACCTTAATCAATACTAGTGGAGGGCTTAATACTCTTTATAGATGATTATTCAACTACCTTGCCGCCTACCACTTTTTGTTTGCCTTTTAGGCCAATACTAAATTTAGTGAGATAGTCATTCGGTTTCGTGGCATCAAAGACAACGCCGTCAATATAATCAGCATTCGGGGCTTTAATGCCGGTTTCCTGGTCTGAAGGAAAATCACTGGCTTTGGCTTTACCTTCTTTGATTAAGGCATGGGCTGCCGTCATAAAGATATCAGGGCGGTAAACTTTCTTTGCGGTTTCAAGATACCAGGCATCGGGTTTTTGTTCATTGATTTGTCCCCAACGACGCATTTGAGTCAAGCTCCATATCGCATCACTGTAATAAGGGTAAGAACCGTTGTAGCGAGAAAAAACGTTAAAGTCAGCTAGGGGGCGTTTATCACCCTTTTCATATTCGAAAGTACCATTCATGCTGTTCGCAATAACATCATAATCAGCACCCACATATTGTTTTTGTGAAAGCATTTCGACGCCTTCATTACGATTCTTGTTATTTTCGGCATCTAGCCATAGTGAAGCACGAATTAAGGCTTTGATGACAGCTAAGTGGGTATTGGGATTTTTTTCGGCAAAGTCTTTGGTAACGCCAAAGATTTTCTCGGGACTGTTTTTCATCAGTTCGTAATCACTAATGACTGGAACGCCAACACCTTTGAAAACAGCTTGTTGATTCCAGGGTTCGCCAACACAGTAGCCTGCAATAGTGCCAGAGTCCATTGTTGCAGGCATTTGTGGTGGTGGCGTGACAGATAAGATGGCTTCTGCATCAATTTGTCCTGAGGTATCTTCAGGCGGCGCATAAAAACCAGGCTTGATACCTCCCGCAGCTAACCAATAACGTAACTTCATATTATGGGTGCCGACAGGGAAGGTCATGGCCATGTTAAAAGGCTTGCCAGCGTTTTTATATTTTTCCAGGATTGGTTTCAATGCATCTGCTTTAATAGGATGTACGGGTTTACCGTCTTTCATCGGTATTTGTGGTTTCATTTGTGCCCAAACATCATTTGAGACAGTAATGGCGTCACCGTTTAATGTCATGGAAAAGGCGCTTATAATATCGGCTTTCGTGCCATAACCTATGGCTGTACCAAATGGTAATGTGGCTAGCATGTGTGCACCATCTAATTCGCCATTAATGACGCGATCCAATAAGACTTTCCAGTTGGCCTGGGCTTCCAGTTGTACGGAAAGGCCTTCGTCTTCAAAGTAGCCTTTCTCATAAGCAACCGCTAACGGGGCCATGTCGGTTAATTTAATAAAGCCTAACTTTAGGTTTTCCTTTTCTAGCTTTTCCACGGCTTCTGCTGATGAGGCAAAACTTAAGGCAATAATGGCAGCGACAGCAGAAAGGGTTTTAAGACCTTTTTTAAGTGATCGTTTTTCAGGTTGTTTCATGATGATATTGTCCTATACAGAAATTTTTAGCAAAAAAAAACGCCGATTAATCGTGTGTTAAAAAAACACAGTGATCAAGTCGACGCCTTTGTCTGGTGCTCTACATTGAGCAATAAATGCTGATTCCCACGTTGGAACCTCTGCTAATTCTATTGCAGGAAGTCTGCCAGTTTTTTCGGTGAGTTGAATTTATTTTAAATAGTTTATTTATTACAAGGTGTTAGATTGATATGTTGGGGTGGTCTTTGTGACGCTTATGAGGCAGATTAAGGATGGGATGAGGTCTTATTGCGCCACTAATGTGCATAACATCGGCTTCTTTGCACCAAGATGCGTTTTAAAACCGCGTTATTTAATAATAAGGTTAATATCCGATTTTTCCCGTGATTCTAAATTCATTCATATCGGGGTTATCAACACGGTCGTAAATCTCTTCAACTGTAATAGTTAAGTCAATGGATTCAAAAGTAACTTCATCACCCAGGTAAAAATATTCGGGTAGCCAGTGCTTACTTTTTCGAAGTACTTGTACAGACACAAAATCCTGCTCTATTAAGACATACTCTTTTAAAGACGGTAAATTAATATATTGAATGAGTTTTGTTGTTGTATCCAGCGTTCGGGTTGATTTAGATAATACTTCAACAATAATGACAGGTGATGTTGAAAAATAATCATCGCCGGACAGGTCGCTACAGTCTACCAGCACATCAGGATAAACATAGTTCTTGCCTAAACGCACTTTGGTATCAGCCATGAAAGTCGCACACGGAGTTGCTTTAAGGTGGCTTCTAAAGTTAGAATAAATATTGCCTGAAATATAATTGTGGTTATGTTTGGCACCTGCCATAACATAAATGCGACCGTCGATATATTCCCGTTTGACTTCAGACGTTAATTCGCTTTGTAGATACTCTTCTTCAGTCATGAAAATAGATTCAGCTTACGCATTTTGAGCCATTGCGTTTGTCTCCGGTTGAATGTGATTTATTAAGGTCGATCCAACGCCATTATTTTTATATTGGTTGTCAACAGCTAAACGAGCTATTTTAACAGCGGGCAAAAACTCATAATTGTTAGCATCGTTACAATCCGTTAAATCATATTCGTTTTGCAGGTCAATTTCGCTACATCGATTTTAAGTTTACATCGATCCTGTTATTTATTTTAAGATGAAAGTATAAGTCCATCACTGGGTGTTGTAAACGATGCACAGAAATCTCAGCAATTCAGATAGGGCTTGAGATCAAAAATGTATAAAACTAACATCATGACCCATTTGAGACTAGTTAGGAAGTAGGGAGAATGGCTCCAGAGTAAAGTTATTTAAGTTTACGCTGACCCCAGTTATCCTTTGAATCAAATACATCGAATTGTCGTAATTATTCAGTCCCCCTTTTTCAAAGGGGAAAGTGAATAATTACCTGTGGTTAGAAATCAATGGGGGATTTTGTTGTGCTATACTTCGACTTTAGAGATTTTAGGTGAGTATTTGGTTATGGTCGCAATTACATTTGATACATTAAAGTATGCCAATAGACTAAAAGCGGCAGGAGCCGATTCACGAATAGCAGAGGCTGAAGCAGAGGCGCTAGCTGAGGTTTTTGAGTTGAATTTGAAAGAAGTTGCTACTCGTGAAGACCTAAAGCAAATGGAAGAACGATTAAATGAGAAAATGGATACTCGATTCATTCAACTGGAACAGCGCATGATTATTAAATTAGGTGGGTTAATGGTTATTGCAATAGGAGTAGTTGCTACGTTGGTTAAGATTCTATAACATGGAATCAACGGGATCATCTAACGGGACGGCGGGACGGGGATCAGAGCAAACTTATATAGCTTTGCTCTGACTCAATTCGGGTAAAATCGTCCATGATTCGGTTGGGCTATCAAAAAATATCAAATAGCTCAACTAAACTGTCCCTTCTAAAGTGGGTAGCTTAATAACACTTTAATCTCAGGGACACAGCATTAAAACAAAAAACTAACAATAGCTTTTAATCGGCCTTGCTCAATGACGGGTATCGCCAGCATTTTACTTAGATTATCGAGTTCAGGGTTGTAATCAGTTTCATGATTACCTGTGATGATCGGCATGCCTGTTAACCAGACGCGACCTAATGCGCCAATGCCTTTGGTCACTGGCAGTGTTTCAAAGATTTTCGCCAGATCATTGTTGTATTTGCTGTAACCCTGTTGGCAGATAAGTTGAGTACCCTCTTTGTTAGGTATCCAGATTTGGATGCGTTTTGCAATAGGTGTGGCTTTAGCAGAAAGAAATGCCAGGATATACGGTTCGTTGGGATTGTTATAAACCGGGATGCCAATGCCCACCGTAATGCCCGCTAACTGGGCATCTTGTGTTCTGATAAAGGTTGTCGCCTGGCCTATATCTTCAACAAGAATCGGCATACCTGATTCCCACGCCTGTCCAGCGAGCCCATGTCCTTTAGGAATAGATAGCTGTTTAGAAATGGTCTCAAAGTGTTTTAGTGTGCCATAGTAACCATTCATAACTTTCAGGTTATTTTCGGACACTAAACTTTTATCCCAGACTTCAATGGCTCCAGCATGATCCTCATCGTCTCCGCAGAAAAAAACCACCACCGCCATCAGAAAGTCCCCCGAAAAAATGGGAATCGCAATGCCACAGGTTAAACCAGCGCTTTTTGCAGCGACGGTACGCTTAAAATAGGAATGTTCAAATTCTGTTAATACAATGGGATGACCTTCCGCCCAGGCTTTGCCGGGCAAGCCTTCGTTATAAGCAAAGGTCAGTTGTTCACTGTCTGCTTTAAAGTCAATTAATTCACCGTATAGACCTGAGCCAAATTCCAGTTGGGTGCGTTCTTTATCGGGTATCCATATTTCGGTGACTTTAATAAATGTTTTCATCGATGTTGTATTTATGGTAACTATTTAAACAGATCGGACATGGCGATGACATTTTTAGCCATTTCGCCTAAGGTAATCTTCCTATCCATCGCAAGTTTTCTTAGGGTGTGATAGGCTTCATCTTCTGTGAAGTTTTGGGTTTTGATTAAAATGGCCTTTGCCCGGTCGGTTACTTTTCTATCTTCAAGCTTTGCACAGGCTTCTTCTAATGCTGTTTTTAGCGCTTGCTGGTGTTTAAATCTAGCAATAGCGACATTGATAATGCTATTAAGCCTTTTGTGTTCAACGTCCCCCACTATTAATGCACACACATCGGCTTTAATGGCCTGGTTTATAGTGCCAATATGGTTGTCTCGGGTAAACATAATAATCGGTAATGCGGATTGATGACTCAGTGTTTGCAGATCAGCGAAGAGTGCGTTGGAGGGTATATCCAGATTAAAAATAATAAGATTGGGCGCAATATCTTT
>QVQE01000172.1 GCA_003584865.1 Methylococcales bacterium | reverse complement strand
TGAATGACTTAAGGCCTATCTCAAACAAAGAGGTAGGCCTTAAGTTTAGGTTTTATTCGCTTAGTTGATATGAAACCGATAGGCTAATGGGTTTTTTAAGATCACCTTGTAAAACAACCCCACGTTGATTTTCTGCTAAATGTCGAACTATTTTATAGACTTGTTCAATTTGATCACTTGCTTCTAATTTTTCAGATAATTCAATTAAGCTAAACGGTTGTTTAGAGGTTTTTAACTCATTAATGATTCTTCTTTGTAGTGTTAATAGTTTTTCAGCGGCTTTTTTCCCCGCTTCTACACCGGGTTGATTGTAGGCATTAATATTAATTAAGGAGGCATAAATACCCACAGTACGTTCGAATAGCGCAATGAGTGCACCAATCGTTTTGGGAGATATCTCAGTAATGGTTAAGGTGATAGAGTCACGATTATTGTCATAGAGAGCTTGCCGGGTACCTAGCATCATGCCAGACAAATAATCACCTGTTGTAGTATCAACATCAACTTCGATAGAGAACCCTTTTCTATCTTTAAGCACTTCAATAAAGATTGTAAAAAAGTTAGCTACGCCTTCACGCAATTGTTGAACAAAAGCATGTTGATCAGTGGAACCTTTGTTGCCATAAACAGTGAGTCCTTGATGAACCACCTTACCGTCTAAATCAACTTCTTTTCCTAACGATTCCATGACTAATTGTTGTAAGTATCGAGAAAACAATTGAAGACCGTCTTTATAGGGAAGGATAACCATATCTTTTTCACCTTTACCGTTACTGGCGTAATACCAGGTCAACGCTAATAAAGCGGCTGGGTTTTGTTTTATGTCCGGTATCCGCGTGGCGATATCCATTATTTTTGCGCCAGCTAATAGCTCATTAACATCAATCCCCATTAATGAGGCGGATAATAAACCCACTGATGACATTTCTGATGTTCTGCCTCCTACCCAGTCAAACATAGGAAATTCGGCTAACCAGCCTTCATTTCGTTCCATTTCATCCATTTTACTGCCTAGCATGGTCACTGCTACAGCGTGATCAGAAAAACTTAAGCCTTGTTGCTTAAACGCTTCTTTTACTTCAAGCATCCCATTACGTGTTTCTGGTGTTCCCCCTGATTTGCTGGTAATAATAACGAGAGTGCTTTTAAGGCGATCATTGATCTGATCTAAGGTTTTATCAATACCAGCAGGATCGGTATTGTCAATAAAGTGGATTGATAAAGCAGAAGATAAGGGGGCTAAGGCATCATTGACGAATTGCGGGCCGAGTGCCGAACCACCAATACCAATGGAAAGAATGTCAGTAAATTTAGGTGTACTGATAGGATGAATTTGCCCTTCATGAATTTTTTGGACGAAATCTTGAATTTGTTCAAGATTAGTAATAATTTCATCCCGTAGTTCAGGAGGCGCTAAGTCGGGATTGCGCAACCAGTAATGTCCTACCATTCTATTTTCATCAGGGTTAGCAATAGCGCCTTGCTCTAAGGCCTCCATATCTTTAAAAGCCTTAGCAAATTTGGGCATCAGCGTATTGACTAATTCATTATCAAAACGCATTCTACTGATATCGAGGTATAAACCTAAGTCTTCATTAAAGTACAGCCAATCTTGATAACGTTGCCAAAGTTCTTTATCGTTCATAAATCCTGAAAGTGATTGATTAGTTAATATATTGATAGTGGGTATTCTTACTTTAGACTTTTTAAGTATTCTATTGTCATAAAAAGCGCTGCGATTGAGCGAGCTTCTGTGCATTCGCCTGTTGCTAATAACTCATTAATGTGGCTTAATTTCCAGGCAATGACTTCCAATTCCTCAGGTTCGTCACCACACAATTTTTCTGTATATAAGTCCTGAGCGATGATAATTTCTGTTGTGTGTTCCAGATAAGAGGGCGCTAAAGAAAAAGTACTTAAGTGAGTTAACATTTTGGCTCCAAAGCCTATTTCTTCTTTGAGTTCCCGGTTGGCTGCTATTAAAAAAGATTCTCCGTTATCTACCTTGCCTTTAGGCAAACCTATTTCATAACGATGCACACCGGCAGAATATTCTTTAATTAATAAAACAGTTTCGTTATCCAGCAGGGGGACAACTAAAACAGCTCCCCCTTTGTTAACACGCGCTAAGCGTTCGTAATTACGTCGTTCACCATTACTAAACTGAATATCAAGTGATTGAATATGAAATAATCGGCTTTTAGCGACCGTAATTTTATTTAGAATGATCGGTTTTTCTGTCATTATGCTACTTTATGATTTTTTTTGATAAATATAACGCACTATGATGATTGATTGGGAAAAAATTGATACTGTTTTGTTAGATATGGATGGAACTTTACTGGATTTAAACTTTGATAATCATTTTTGGCATGAATTCGTTCCCCTAAAATATGCTGAGCAACATAACATCAGTGTTGAATCAGCAAAAATGCAATTAAGGCCTCAGTTCAAAAGTATGGAGGGTAAGTTAGAGTGGTATTGTCTGGATTATTGGAGTGAGGCTTTAAATCTAAATATTACTGAATTAAAGGTTGAGATATCAGGCTTAATTGCTATTTTACCCCATGTTACCGAGTTCCTAGAAAAGTTACAGCAATCTTCTCAAAAAGTGATATTAGTGACTAACGCTCATCGAGACAGTTTAGATTTAAAAATGGAAAAGACCTGTTTACAGCAGTTTTTTCATCATATCATTAGCTCTCATGATATTGGTTTTCCAAAAGAAAATCAGCAGTTTTGGAATCAGTTACAGCGACAACAATCCTTCGATAAAAATACTACAGTGTTAATTGATGATAGTCTTGCGGTCTTAAATTCAGCACAATTATTTGGTATAAAGCATTTAATTTCGGTGAGCAAGCCCGACACTCAACAACCCATCAGAACTATCCTAAATTATCCAGCTATTGAGGATTTTCGTGAGCTTATGGTGGGGTTGTAGGTTTAGCTGCTCAGAAATGTTAAGCTTCACTCGTGCTTGAATAAAAAAATTATAAACTTTGTCGATTGCTTAACGTAATTAAGCTATTGTATCCGGTTTTTGGCACAATGAACAAAAAAGCCTTATTAATTCGTTACACGGTACACTTATGACAGTCACGTTAAATAGAGTAGATATAAACGCTTTTCTCAAAGAAGATATCGGTTCTGGCGATCTCACCGCCGCTATTATTCCTGAAACGGCTTACGCCACTGCTGATGTAATTACCCGAGAAGACATGATATTGTGCGGTCAAGCCTGGTTTAATGCGGTATTAGAGGAGCTGGATGCCGAGGTCACAGTTAAGTGGTTAGTCAATGAGGGAGCGGTTGTTAAAAAAGATACTATCTTATGCAAAGTCAGCGGGTCAGCAAGGGCTTTATTGACAGGCGAACGAACGGCTCTCAATTTATTACAACTATTATCGTCGACCGCAACCCTTGCAAAGGACTATGCGGATGCTATTGCCGGAACGGGTTGTAAAGTTTTAGATACCCGAAAAACTATTCCAGGCTTAAGGAACGCGCAAAAATATGCAGTCGTTTGTGGTGGCTGTTATAATCATCGGATTGGTTTGTATGATGGCGTTTTAATAAAGGAAAATCATATCCTGGCCGCAGGATCAATCACTCAAGCCATTCAAATCGCGAGAAAATTGACGACCGTGAGCGTTGAAGTTGAAGTAGAATCACTGTCCGAATTGATAGAAGCGCTAGAGGCTAAGCCCGATCGAATCATGCTGGATAATTTTAGTATTGATGATTTGCGTGCTGCTGTTGCCTTAAATGCTGGGGCAATTGATTTGGAGGCATCCGGCAATATTAGTCTCGAAAATATTCGAGCGTATGCAGAAACGGGGGTTGATTACATTTCTATTGGAGCTCTGACGAAAAATGTTAAAGCCATTGATTTATCTATGCGCATAAATGTGATGAGTTAATACGAATGGGTAATTTATTAGCATGATTGCAAACATTGAAAATTTAGTGAAACAAATGAGTCATGGCGTTTATGTGATTGGCGTTACGGATGGTCTTCAGCAAAATGCCTTTACTGCCGCTTGGGTTATGCAGGCCTCTTTTAAGCCACCTTTATTAGCGTTGAGTATTAATCCCGAGCATTTTTCTTACAAGTTATTGCACGCGGGTAGGGTCTGTAGCATTAATGTGCTAGCGCAGCATCAATATGCAATTGCCGAACATTTTGGGCATTCAGCCAAGGATAAAATGGCAGGCTTTCAATGGCAAGCGGATATAACAGGTGCGCCTATTCTATCAGAAGCCTTGGCATATTTTGATTGTCGAGTGAGCCACTATACCGATGCAGGAGATCATATAATAGCTCTGTGTCAAGTTGTTTCAGCAGGGATACTTAATCAAGGGAAACCATTATTGTATAACCAGACGGGTAATATGGATGGTAGTAGTGAATTATATAAATAAGCTATTATCACTACTCCAAAAAAATCTAAAGTTAATTGGAAAGCTTAGACACCCCGACCTCTAGGGAATTTAATTTGACCCCCCATTTGAAGACCATGCGAAGATTTATACGCGGAAATAATGTTTCTGTTGCGTTGTTCAGTGCTAAATTTTTAGCAACTGGCGTTTTAAAGTTTTTCTAACTCATTGGTAGTCGAGTTCGCCAAATATGAATTTGCTATGTCTAACCAAATAGCGATGTAATGTGGATCATGTATTAATTCTCCATGATTACAATCAAGACTATAAATATTAACTTTACCGTTAAAAATATCTATCCAGTCTTTCATATTACGATTGTTAGTATGAACTAAAATAGCGTTTTCAATACCTTGTGGAGGATGTTCAGGTTGATAGCGTTGAATAGCGGTTTTATAAATTCTAAAGACGTAACTCCTGTGAAAGCGAAGAGGGATTTTTTCTAAATAAACACTGGGTTTGACTATTAGTGAAAAAAGTATTTTCTCTTTAGCAGAAGATATATATGCTTTAGAAAAAGATAGACATGCTTTAGCAAAAGATATGTATCCGTCCTTTTTTATTTTACTGTATATTTTGTTTTGAACAGTTACCTTATTTTGGAGAATATATGTCCCATTATTCTTATCAAAGGCTATTGGCGGTGGATCTAATAAAAAAAGTAGTGCCACTTTTTCCCCTTGATTACATAACTGACAGGCCACTTCGTACATAATGATACCCCCAAAAGAATATCCCATCAAATAATAAGGATCGTCTGGCTTGATTTGTAAAATCCTTTGCAAATAGTAATTTGCCATGTCTTTAATAGTGGTATGTTTCGCTGATTTACCATCCAGTGATTGATGATTCAATAAATAAAATGATCGATTATAATTCAATTGCTTAAGTATCGTAGCTGCGCCATTACCTAGGCTTAATCCCCAGAATAGAGGCGGCAAGGTTGAATCAATTTCAAAGGCAGTAACAATTGGGTCGAGTGATTTAACTTCTATATGATTGTCCTGTTCCAATTTAACGGCTAGTTGGCTAATGGTAGGAAATTGGAATACCCAACTCATAGGTACTGATTTACTGATTTGGGTCTCTATTTTTGTACACAGCACGAGTATTAGCAAAGAATGGCCACCCAATTCGAAGAAATTATCATGAATACCAATCTGCTCAATATTCAGAACTTCTCGCCAAATAGCAACTAGCGTTTTTTCCATAGGTGTGCGTGGTGGAACATAGGACTGTTCAAATTCAGGGTGAGATTGATACTGTGCCAATAAGTCTTCTAGGTCAATTTTACTATTGGGAATCATCAGTGACATCTCATCCAGTACAGCAACTGTAGGTGTTATCCTGTATTCAGGCGGCAGACGGGAAAGCAGGTTCTTATAATCAACCTTAGAGCTTGGTAAGAGTGGCATTCTCTCAATCCAGGTAAATCGTGTAGGAATCATGTATGCGGGTAGGCGTTCTTCCAACCAAGATCTAGGGTCTATCTCAGGTGTGGTAGCATCGACCATTGTAAGAAAGGCGACCAGCCTATTTCCATGCTGTCCAGGACATTCTAGTACAGCCGCTTGAGCACAATTGGGCATAGCTTGCAGATGAGCCTCAATTTCGATCAGAGATACACCCTGTCCATTGACTTTTACTAATCTATCCTTGCGACCAAGCATGATGAGTTCACCTTCTGAGTTTGATCTCACAATATCTCCCGTGTAATAAAGCCGTCGCCCGCCACCTCGCGAATCTGGCGGAAATCGTGACTCATCCAGCACACCCAGTCGCCAATCACCAAGCGCCTGATACGGAGAGCTGATGACTAATTCGCCCGCATTGCCCCACGTTGATGGTAGGTTATCGTCAGTTTGAATTTGGAATTCGTAAAGCGGGTATATCCGTCCAATCGGTGCTGCACCCTCACTCAGTATTTTTACGCGGTCGTCCGTCCAGACAAACAGCGCACTTTCGGTACTTCCGTATATGTTCTGTATCAGACAGTCTGGATGCAGAACCCTTCGAGCCAATTGTAGGTCGTTCCAAAGTAAGGGTTCACCGGAGAACCTAACACCCTTTAATAATCGCAGGGTAGCCTTAGCTTCCGGCATCATCCCGACTACGCGAAAAAGCGACGGAGTAAACCTCATATGCTCAACACCGTGTTTCAATATGGCATCGAATACTACTCCGAGCCCGTCAGAGCGGACATCTGATAGACAGAGGCATCCCCCTGCGAACAAAAACACTAGTGCGTGGTGCATGAAACCGTAGTTGCTGTGCGACCCTGCTGCCAGAACAATGTCCCCTGGCTGTGCTCCCATAATTGAGATTGAAGCCTGCACCTTAGTTTGTAGGGTTATAGCACTGTAGGCGATCAGTTTTGGTTCTTTCGTCGAACCTGAGGTGGGGAAAATCATGGAGGGATCGTCCGCACCAAGTCCTGTACCTAGAACGAGCGGTGCGGAATACCCCTGCGGAACGATCCACTGGAATGAATTCAAGCCAATCAAAGTTGTAGGATCTATCTGTCCATCATGCAGGATGAGGGTGGCTCCGGCTCCCTCAATCAATGCGTAATTTCGTTCAGGTGGGTTGCTTGGCTCCAGCATTAGTAAGGGTCGTCCCGCCACAGAACAAGCGAACCAGGCAGCCATAGCGTCCACCCCAACGGAATGAAGGAGTGCTATCGGTCCGGGTGGAGCATCAGTCGCACGGATTTGCTCTGATAACCCACCGACCAGATTGGCTAGCTTGCGGAAACTTATCTTACGACCATGATCGATGACCGCAGTCTGATACGGCCATCGCCCCGCCATTTCATTGAGGACGTCTGCCAAAGTCCGAGCAAGCCTAGTCTCATCCAAGGTGTGGAAAGGTGACGACTGCCATAACTCGTCGGAATTAGGACTGAATGATAGTTTCATGTCCAGTTCGACCCTGGCAAATTACACCGAACAGGCACTTGCATTATCTCTGAATGTTCGAAGGTAACCGAAGTGATTAAGTTTGGGATGAGGTCTTTTTTGCCCATTCGAAAACCAACAGTTCCGTTCTGAGCTCGGATGGCGCCACCGGGAAACGGGCGAAAAGAAAGACAGGATGGGTGAGCAACTTGGCGACAAGTAAAGCCGGAGGACTGATCAACGATTGCGCGAACTTCTTCACCCCATACCGCTTCGGCTTTCATATAGCGGGCGGCGTACCAACATGCGTCCTCGACTGAACACGCGCGGCCCAGAAATCTCTCGACAATCCTGTGGTCGACCTGGTTAATGCACGATTCAGGTTCGATTAC
Organism: Methylococcales bacterium; assembly: GCA_003584865.1. Taxonomy (GTDB): domain Bacteria; phylum Pseudomonadota; class Gammaproteobacteria; order Methylococcales; family Methylomonadaceae; genus Methylobacter_C. Next base: position 17,429 of record QVQE01000172.1, on the reverse strand, counting down.
GACTGATCTCATAAGATCTTCGAACGAGCCCAGAGACGATTGCATCAGAATTTTGATTACCTTGCTGGCATTAATTGAATCAATCATGTGTTGCAGTCGCTTTACATAGCCTTGCGTCGCAGCATAGGGTATGTCGTTCGTGTAAGCCGCTACCCCGTTATTGATCACAATTACAAAGGATATTCCGGGCGGATAGATTGATTTAATCTTACATTGCAAACGGGCGATCTGGTAAAGCAGCATCAATTCGGTGATATCTGGCTCAAATTGAAGGCCGTATTTATTAATCCCAGCAGTAGCGCGATATCCGCCATGATAAAGGAAGAATATGGGTAATTTCTTGCCCGACCGAATTATACGATCGACTCGAGCATTCAGATCATTAAGAAGATGCGCCACACGCCCTCGGGATTGATAGTTAAAGTCGTGCGCCAGTAGCACACGAATTATATCGTCGGCGGTTGCAGTAAAAGGTATATCAGTCTCTTTAGTTGTATGATCAAAGGTGGCGGTAATGAAATCAATGCAACCTTGCAACCACGTATCGATAATTTCACCGAAATGTATTTGTTTAGAGGAGTATTTCTCGCTCTCTGAGTTCTTAGTGAATATCGGAAAGTAAAAAACGTCTGAATTAAACAATTAACTTCACCAAATATATTTCCATGTAAAAACCGACATCTCAATTGTAAAAAGACCTTTGATTCTAAAATATTTATATCACATTATCAATGTGAAACTTCTGCTTACTGCAACTCCCAATTTAAAATCCTGCAACGACGTGGTTTACCGCGTCTTTGCTAAATATTCATTCTTCAAATGCACATAATGCTCAGCTGAATATTCTAAAAACGCTTTTTCAGACTCTTTTAAAGGCCGAGCCTGTTTAGCGGGTGCACCCACATATAAATAACCACTTTCCAGTCGCTTTCCAGAAGAAACCAGAGCGCCAGCGCCTAACATGACATAATCTTCAAGTACCGCACCATCCAGAATAATAGCGCCAATACCTACCAAGCAATAATCACCGACCGTACAGGCATGAACCACCGCTCTATGACCAATGGTAACACCTTTACCAATTGTTAACGGCTGACCTTCTGGAGCAAAGGGTCCCGCATGGGATACGTGTAAAACAGCACCATCTTGCACATTGGTGCCCGCGCCAATTTTTATGCTTTCTACATCCCCTCGAATAACCGTAGTCGGCCATACCGAGACATCATCGCCCAGCGTTACATCACCAATCACAACAGCACTTTCATCAATATAAACTGAACTGCCAATAATAGGTTTTTTATCATCAAATTGTCTAATTGACATCGTTCACTTCCTTTAGTGTTAGATAACAGCAAAAATATGGGGAGTCGCCTCAGTAACTTAACCAAGAACTGTTCAGCATTATATAATGATTTATGAACCCCATACAGACCTAAGATTGTTAATGCTTAACATGAATACTATCCAGGGAAACGGCTTTATTGCCGAAATTATCAGCTCTGCCAAACGCACCACTGTTGGCATTAAAATACACAAAGGCAAAGTCATTATTATGGCGCCTGAAAGTTTAAACAGAGAGACTGTTGAGTTATTAGTGGCTAAAAAAAGTCGCTGGATCAGAGAGAAACTAGCCCTCCAGCAAGACATCATTGCCATTAAACCGAAAAAATTTATAACTGGCGAAGTCTTTTTTTACTTGGGAAAAGATCATGTTTTAAAAATTGAAGCAGGCCCCTATCCCTCTCTTACCCTTCATGAAGGTGAACTCGTTGTTTCAGTAAGAGACAACGCCGTAGATAACTCTAAAATGACTAAACAATTACTGATTAAATGGTACCAACAGCAAGCTCAACTCATGATGGTAGAAAAAACCCGGCATTATGCACAAATAATCGGTGTTAGCCCATCTGCTGTGGTCATTAAATCCTTTAAATCTCGCTGGGGCAGCTGCAATATTAAAGGCGTCATTCAATATAACTGGAAGATTATTATGGCGCCTGAACCCATTATTAATTATTTAGTGGTTCATGAGTTAAGCCATATCCTGCATCATAACCATTCACCTGCCTTTTGGAAGGTTGTTGCGACATATTGCCCCAACTACAAAGAGCAAGGTGTATGGCTAAAACTTAACGGGGCAAGATTGGAAGTTTAATCGACGACTTACTTACCTCAGTACTACCTTTAAAAATACGCGAACCACAAGCCATGATAGTATGATATTTTAAAAGCGATAAATACAGCCTAATAATTGTATGTTGATTGATAATTCACTATCATGCAACACTGTAACACAAATTGTTTTTCTAAAATAATAACAGGAGATAAAATGAAACTAATAACAGCAATAATAAAACCATTTAAAATGGACGATGTTAGGGAAGCATTATCTGAGATAGGTGTCTCAGGTGTGACTGCAACTGAAGTCAAGGGGTTTGGTCGCCAGAAGGGTCATACTGAGTTATATCGAGGTGCTGAGTATGTGGTTGATTTTCTGCCTAAGGTTAAGCTTGAGATTGCTGTGTCCGATGCTATGGTAGAAAAAGCAGTGAGCACCATTGTCAAGGCGGCTAATACTGGAAAAATAGGCGACGGAAAGATATTTGTTTCCAATCTGGAAGAAGTTGTGCGTATTAGAACGGGTGAAACTGGAGAGGATGCAATTTAAAATGTCCTCGACTACAATTAAGCAATTAATTTTAGGTTTATGTCTGCTACCTGATTTAGCCTTAGCTGATTCTTTGAATCAGGCTAATACTTCCTGGATTTTAACGTCTACAGCGTTAGTTCTTTTTATGACCATACCCGGTTTATCATTATTTTATGCCGGGTTAGTAAGAAGTAAAAACGTCTTATCTGTATTGATGCAGTGTTTCGCTATTACCTGTGTTGTTTCTATTCTTTGGCTGGCGGGTGTTTATAGTTTTATCTTTGCAAATGGGGGAGAGTGGCAGAAATTTATCGGTGGGGCGTCAAAAGCATTTCTTCCTGATATCAATACCACAGTACTGACAGGCGACATACCAGAAACAGTCTATTTTATGTTTCAAATGACCTTTGCTATTATTACACCAGCACTGATTGTGGGCGCCTTCGCCGAGCGTATGAAGTTTTCGTCAATGCTCTGGTTTAGTAGTTTATGGCTGATTCTTGTGTATATGCCGGTTTGTCATTGGATATGGGGTGGTGGCTGGTTAGCGGAGCTGGGTACCCTGGATTTTGCTGGCGGTATTGTTATTCACGTTAATGCGGGGGTCGCTGCATTAGTGGCTGCTCTTGTTCTGGGTAAAAGAAAAGGTTTTCCAAATACGGCTATGCCGCCCCATAATATGACTATGGTGGTGACGGGGGCTGGTATGCTTTGGGTCGGCTGGTTTGGTTTTAATGCGGGTAGTGCATTAACCGCAGATGGTCGCGCAGGCATGGCTATGTTAGTAACGCATATTGCCGCCGCCGCTGGTTCGTTAACTTGGATGTTTATTGAATGGAGACGGTTTGGAAAGCCCAGTGTGTTGGGTATTGTTACTGGCATGGTGGCGGGGTTAGGAACAATCACACCGGCCTCTGGTTTTGTTGGTCCATCAGGAGCGCTATTCATTGGCGTGACGGCTGGAGTCGTGTGCTTTTATGCGACTCAATACGTTAAGCGTACTTTAAAAATTGATGATTCTTTAGATGTATTTCCTGTACATGGTATAGGCGGTATCACCGGGTCATTACTGACAGGTGTTTTTGTAAGTGCTGACTTAGGCGGCTTTGGATTGGCTGAGGGTGTTTCTATGACTCATCAAGTCAGTGTTCAAGCTTTAGCGATTGTGGTTACAGCGCTATGGAGTGCTTTTTTTAGCTTTGTGATTTTGAAGTTACTCGATAAATGGTTGGGTCTACGGGTCACGGTCGATCAAGAAATGCAAGGTTTAGATACTGTTTTACATGAAGAAACGGGTTATGTAGACTTATAAAATAAAGGTAGCCCAGCCTTTTCAGTTAGCTGCTAATTTGCAAGATTGCAGATTATTATTTCGATAGATATTAATTCAAATTTAGTGGAAAAATATGACTTATCAGCCTTTGTTAGCAACTTTACAGGAAAGACATAAGCTGTCAGCTTCGGAATTAAAGAAAGTTGAGCGTGTCCAAAAAACCTCAGTAGGAGAAAGTTTGCCCAAGTTGCTTGTTAAGTTGGGCTTATGTTCTGAACTTGATGTTGCTGATACCTTTGCTGAGACGGGTAAATTTGAGAAGGTAGCAACTGGTCAATATCCATTAGAAAGACAATTGCCTGAAGATGTGTCGTTACGTTTTTTAAAGAATTACCATATTATCGGCTTGGGTCAAACGGATAATAATGTGACCGTTGCGATGATGGATCCTGAAGATCAGTTTACTATTAGCGCACTGAGCTTGATGATAGGAAAATCAGTTGTTGTTAAAGTGGGCTTGCTTTCAGAAATAGATGCAGCTCTGGATGTTCAATATGGTGAAGATCGTTCGAGAATGGATAAGTTGATCGATGATTTAGCCTTAGATGATCTTGGGGAAGAAGATTTAGAACATTTAAAGGATTTGGCCAGTGAGGCGCCTGTCATCAAAATGGTTAATTTGATTATGCAGCGAGCGATTGAAACCCGGGCGTCAGATATTCACATAGAACCTTTTGAACAATCTTTAACAGTCAGGTTACGTGTTGATGGTGTTCTACAGGCGATAGATGCGCCTAATGTAAAATCAACCGCAGCGGTCATTTCTCGTATTAAAATTATGGCCAAACTGAATATTGCCGAACGTCGCTTGCCTCAGGATGGACGAATCAAAATTCAAATGTTGGGGAAAGAGCTGGATTTGCGGGTATCTACGATACCTACAATGTATGGAGAGAGTGTGGTGATACGTCTATTAGACAAGGAAAATACCGTACTGGATTTTGAGGCTTTAGGTTTTGCGGGCAGACATTTACAAAACTTTATTGATGTACTGGCTCTGCCTCACGGCATTATTTTGATTACTGGCCCAACTGGAAGTGGTAAATCGACTACTATGTATGCAGCATTAAAGCAGTTAAATACGCCTGAGCGTAAAATAATTACGGTTGAAGATCCGGTTGAATATCAAATGGAAGGGATTAACCAAATTCAGGCCAAGCCACAAATAGGGTTGACGTTCGCCTCCGCTTTGCGGTCTATTGTAAGACAAGATCCCGATGTTATCATGATTGGCGAAATGCGGGATCTGGAAACCGCAAAAATTGCTGTTCAATCAGCTCTCACGGGTCATTTAGTATTATCCACATTGCATACCAACGATGCTGCTGGCGGTATTACACGCTTACTGGATATGGGTCTGGAAGAATATTTGCTGACCTCTACAGTCAATGGCATATTGGCGCAGCGGTTGGTCAGGAAATTATGTCCAGCCTGTAAAGAAAGTACGGTTGCTGCGCCCGAATTAGTTAAGGATTTACAGCTACAGCGTTTTTCTGCTCAGCGTGAGATCGTTTTATACAAGCCCGTTGGCTGTACCGCTTGTGCAGGTACGGGTTATCGAGGCCGACTAGCCATTATTGAGTTTTTACCCATGACCGATCCTATCCGTAAACTTATCATGGCTCATGAAGAAGCAGGGACTATTCAAAAATTGGCTATTGCTGAAGGTATGCAAACGCTTTATGAAAATGGATTGGTAAAGGTTATAGAAGGCATTACCACTCTTGAAGAGGTAATGCGCGTTACTTCGGAAAGCTGAGATGCCTTTATTTACTTATAAAGCAATTAATAGTTTAGGCGAAACGGAGGAGGGTGTTCGAGATGTAGCCGATGAACAGTTACTCATTTCCACTTTACAGTCCGAGGGCTATATTCCTATTCGTGTTGCTCCAGCGAATAGTCGATCATTTTTTTGGTCGATGAATAAACAGACTACGTTATCGCAGAAAGACATCGTTTTATTAACAGGAGAATTAGCCACGTTATTAGAATCTGGCTTACCGATTGATAAATCGTTGTCTGTTTTAATGGATTTGACGGAAGATAATCCACGCTTAACAAAGTTAATTGCCAAGGTGTTAGAAAAAGTGAAAGGAGGCGTGTCTTTGGCGGATGCTTTAGAACAGCAGCAAGGTGTTTTTAGCAAGTTTTATTTGAATATGGTGCGTGCCGGTGAAGCAGGTGGTGGTTTAGATGAGGTGTTAACCCGCTTATCAGAGTATTTGGAGCGCTCGCAGGAATTAAAAGATACGGTGAGTACAGCTTTAATATATCCTGCTATTTTGTTAGTGATGTCACTGGCTTCTTTATTTGTGATGTTAACGTTTGTTGTGCCACAATTCACAGAAATGTTTGAAAGCGCCGGCAAAGCGTTACCTGTGTCTACTCAAATTGTTGTAGGCTTGGCTGAATGGTTACAACGTTATTGGTGGGCTTTGCTGATAGGGATTATTTTTAGCTCTAGTTATATGAAATATCAACTGGCAGATCCTGTCAGAAAAAAAGTGTGGGATGCGCGTTTTTTAAAGTTACCGTTGGCCGGCACAATTATAACGAACAAAGAAACAGCTAATATTAGTCGAACGCTGGGGACGTTGCTGGGCAATGGTGTTTCAATATTAGCGGCGTTGGTTATTGTTCGTGAAACCGTCGATAATCTGGTATTGGCTGAAGCTATTGCGGATGCTGAAGAACACTTGAAGCAAGGTAAACACTTATCTGAGGCGTTGATGGAAAAGCGTTTGCTGCCAAAGATGGCTTTGCAAATGATAAAGATGGGAGAAGAGACGGGGCGACTAGAAGAGATGTTGCTTCGGGTTGCCACCATTTATGATAAACAGCTTAGAGTGGCTATTCAGCGTTTGTTGGCTTTTCTTGAGCCGGTGCTGATTATTACTCTGGGGCTTATGATCGCGGGCATTATTGTATCAATTCTACTCGCTATCTTAAGTGTTAATGATTTGGCTTTTTAACTTGGGAAATAATGGCGACTATGAGACAGATAAAAAATCGTAAGCAAATGGGGTTTACTTTACTTGAGTTATTGGTTGTTTTAGGCATTATTGCCATGCTGGCGGGAATTGTTGGCCCACAAGTAATGAAACACATGGGTGAGTCTAAAACTAAAGCGGCAAAGGTACAGCTTGAAGATTTGGCCTCAACCCTGGATATGTATAAGCTGGATGCAGGCACCTATCCATCAACTGAACAAGGCTTAAATGCATTGATTGAGGCGCCTGATAACGCTAGGCACTGGAGTGGCCCCTATTTATCAAAGTCCAAAATACCACTTGATCCATGGCAAAATGAATATCATTATGTATTCCCTGGCGAGCATGGAAAGTTCGATATTTTCTCTTATGGCGCAGATGGTAAAGAAGGTGGAACTGGCGAAGATCAGGACATTGTTAGTTGGGAATAACAGTTAACTTAAGATAAGTGAATATGCACAGCCTATCGGGCGGCGTAGATAATAAAACCAAGGGTTTTACTCTACTTGAGTTAATGATCGTATTATTTATAATGGTGTTGGGCTTTTCTGTTGTTGGAATTAATTTATCGTCAGGTAATGATGCTACAGCACTTAAAGCGGCTTCCAGGGATATTGCGTCTGCCTTACGGTTTGCAAGAGGTGAGGCTTTAATTTCTCATCAAGAGATGACCGTTAACTTTAATCTTATCCAAAATACGTATACTGTCAGTCGACGAGATAAGATCTATGCTATTTCAAAGTCAATAGGTGTAACCCTGGTAACGGCCAAGAGAGAATTAACAGAGGAAGGCATGGGGCGTGTCCGGTTTTTTCCAGATGGTTCTTCAACAGGTGGTCGGATAACATTGAAGAAAAACAAGTTGACCTGGCAATTGGATATCAATTGGCTAACGGGTCAGGTTGAGCTTAATGATAAAGATTCAAGTGAATAAACAGAAAGGTTTTTCCTTATTGGAAATCCTGATTGCATTTTCGATTCTTGCATTTTCTTTGGGTATTTTGCTAAAAATATTTTCATCGGGGGTTAATACGGCGTCTGTCGCCGAGGATTACACGGCTGCCGTTCAAATCGCTGAAAGCTTGATGGCTAAAACCGGGCTAGAAACACCTTTACAGGTTGGTCAGGATTCAGGTACTGAAAATGAGAAATATGATTGGCTGTTAACAGTGAATCCCTATATTTTTGAGCTTGGTACTAGTACCAGTGATACTGATTATGTAACAACTACAATGGGACTTTTTAAAGTTAAAGTTATTGTAAGTTGGGGTCAAGCGGCAAACAAGAGGCGAATTGAGCTGACAACCTTAAAATTGGGCTATCAAAACAAATGAAAATAAAAGCAGCCTTTGTCGGGTCACCGCATAAGCGATCGATTGAGTTTCTTTCAGTTGGACTGCGTTCTGATTCCAGAGGCTTTACTTTAATTGAAGTCCTTATTGCGCTAACCTTGCTCAGTGTTATGGTGGTTTTATTATTTGCTAGTTTAAAAATAGGGACCGATAGTTGGGAAAAAGGCGAAAATAAAATAACTGAGGTTAACGAAATAGCGGTTGTTTATAATTTTTTTCAGCAACATTTATCGGTTGCGAAACCGTTGTCAAATGATTCGCCTGAAGGCGAACAGCGTTTTTCTTTTCAGGGTGCTGCGCAATCTTTAATGTTTGTTTCTGAATTTCCTGCAAGTGCTGCTCGGTCGGGATTACAACACTATTTGTTAAGTAAAAATGAAGTGGATAATGAACAGTTAATTAACGTGTCATTAATTCCATACATTGAACCGATAGACGGAGAAGAGCCGCAGAAAGAAGAGATCACATTAATCCGGCACGTTAAAGACTTTAAGTTGTCGTATTTTGGTGCGGATACGGAGGGAAGTAGTCGAGGTGTATGGACGGATGAGTGGCTAAATAAAAATATATTACCTCGTTTAGTTAAAATTAAGATTGAACTAGAAAGCGGGATTTATTGGCCGGAGATGATCATTGAGCTTAAAGTGAGCGATGCAATCGATAGCAATACAGGTATTGGATTAAATCCCATAGGTGGGCTGCCCACAAACCCCGTGGAGGCTTTTAGGTAATGCAACAAAAGGGCGTTGCCTTGATTTTAGTTCTGTGGATACTGAGTTTGATGATGATCATGGCCGGCAGTTTTTCACTCACCATGCGCAGAGAAGCATCCATTGTTTCAACCATTAAAAATAATGCACAGGCAATGTCTATTGCTGAGTCTGGTATTTCAATAGCTGAAATGATGTTATCAAATCCTGATCTCTTTAAAGCATGGCGAGCAGATGGGCGTGTTTATGAAATAATTGCAGACCGTGCAAAAATCCGAATACAATTGTTATCTGAAAATGGAAAAATAGATATTAACAAAGCGGATCAACAATTGTTACAGAGTTTAATGATTCATGCCCCTGTGGACGAAGAGCAGCAAAATGGTCTGGTGGCCGCCATTCTTGATTGGCGTGATCCTGATGATCTGGTCAATCTAAATGGCGCTGAAAAGGATGAGTATAAGGCCGCTGGTTTAAACTATCAGCCCAGTAATAAGCCTTTTCAATCAACAGAAGAATTACAATTAGTATTGGGTATGGATAAAGCACTATTTGCATGGATTGAGCCTTTAGTGACCGTTTATTCAGGGCAGTCGCAAATCAACCTGCAAATGGCAAGTAAAGAGGTTTTACAGGTAGTTCCAGGATTGGATCAAGGCTTGATTGAGTCGTACATTCTCGCCAGATTACAAAGCGTAATCAATAATCAGCCTACCCCTTCTTTCCCACTAAACTCAGAGTTCAATAACCCTGCTGGACAAAACGATGTTTTTAATGTGATCTCTGAAGCCGTTTTAGATGACCATTCCAAGGCAGCTGTTAATGTAGTGATTAAAAAATCGGAACAAAATGCCGAAACTCCCTTTCAAATATTAAAATGGAGTCGTGTTACCGCAAATAACAAGACCTTATTTACGGTTAAAATGAGCGAATTATTAGTGAAAAAATATGCTGAACCTGAACTCAACAATTGATCTGAATTTTAAACAGTTCTTCCGCTGGTGGAAGCGTGAGCTTGTTTTTCTGATTCCTGAGAGAATAAAGCCTTTTTTTAATAATGAACACGGTTTCATTATTATTCGCACAATGAGTAGTCAGTTAGTGTTGCCTAGGCGTCGTGCCACAGATAAGCGCGACTATCACCCGCGTGTTACAAGCAGCCAGTTAGCGTTGACGTATAGGCTGTTAGATCAGGATGAACCGCTAGCAACGTTAGAGCGTTCAGATAGATCTTTTTCAATACAAAGTTTATATGAAAAGGATCTACGATTAGCAAAAGCTAAAGTAATTTTAAGGTTATCCTCTCAAGAAGCCATACAAAAAGAGCTTAGCTTACCGATTGCAGCGAAAGAAAATCTACATCAGGTTATTTCTTATGAATTAGATCGTTATACGCCGTTCAAGGCAGAACAGGTTTATTTTGCTGTTAAGCCGCTTACGGGCGAAAATGAGCCGGGTTATCTAAGAGTAATGATTATAGTAACGACTCGGGAATTACTCGATGGGCTTTATGAAGATGTTAAAGCAATGGGAATATCTCCATTATTTGTTGATTATCAAGATGCACCGAATAGTCTTGATGATATTGATGAAGCTTATAATTTGTTACCTGAGAAATTTAGGCAAAAAACTGCAAATTTGCCGCGTTTGCTTAATGGGGCGCTCATAACATTGACTAGTATTTTACTGATTTTAGTGATTGCTATGCCGGTTTGGTTTGAATATCAAACAGTTAATACGTTGAAATTAAAAGCAGAAAGTTTGGAGAAAGACGCTAAGAAGGTAAAAGCGATGCAATCATCTATTGACGCCGTTATAGATGAAACTAGCCAACTCATTAAAGAGAAAAATGCGAGTCCTGATGTGATTAATATTCTAAACACGTTAAGCTTGTTAATTAAAGATGATACTTCGCTTAATTATGCGCAATACTCAGAAGGTCATTTGCAAATACAAGGGGAGTCGCCTACTGCATCAGCATTATTGGCCGTCTTAGAGGAGTCTGAGCTATTTTCAAATGCGAGATTTGCTTCGCCCGTTACACAGGATAGAGTTAGTAATTTGGAGCGATTCCAGATTACTGTTGATGTAATTAACACTAACACTAACACTAACACTAACACTAACACTAACACTAACGCTAACGCTAACGCTAACGCTAACGCACAGACGGAGCATTAGGTGAGTATATTTAATAAAGCTAATTTACAAGCTCAAGCATTACAAGAGCGTTGGCTTGCCATCGGTCTGTTAGCGGGAGTTGTGCTAATAATAAGTTTAGTCATTTTTGTACCTTTAATAAGTAAAGAACTTGAATTACTTGAAGAAAAGAAGGCTCTGGTTTTTAAACTACAGCAATATGAACGCATTTTAGCGAACTCCGATACAGTTACCAACAGTATGGCGGACATAACAAAAAAACAGGAACAACAAGGATATTTTAATCGTCAGGCGACGGATGCCTTAGCTTCCGCTGAAATGCAGGAGTTTATAAAAAAAACAATTGTTGATGCAGGTGGACAATTAAGCAGTACGCAAGCTTTACCTGTTACCAATAAAGATGCTTTTAAGCGGATAACGGTTAGTGTCAGGATGACTGGAAGTAGTCAGGTTTTACAGTCCGTTCTCTATAAGATAGAGACATCTGAACCCCTTATTATTATTAATCAACTCGATATAAGGCCTATGCGCGGAACAAGAAATAAAGTGACTCGTCAAATTGAAGATAGTAATGACTTGAATGTTAATTTTCAGGCGGTTAGTTTTATGAGAAAACCAGCATAATGAATATTAAACTGGTATTTTCGTTAGCCTCGATTTGTGTGATTTGTGTATTTATAATTACCGGCGAGTGGCTTTATGCCGGGTGGGCACAAAATTCCATTATGAAATCTATAATGCTAAATGATGTAAAAACGTCGCTGGAAGAGATGCCACAAATAGATCTTCATAAAAAGCCACAAGAAAGTTATCTTAATTTTGTTGCGCGTCCTTTATTTATTAAGGGTAGACGTCCAGTTGATGAATCTAGTCAAGAGGATGCCTTTACCCAAAATGTAGAAATACCTGTTGTTTTTGAGTGGGAGTTGGTAGGTATTTATTCGACAGGAAAAGGCTTGTCCGCCTTATTTAGTTGCGAAAGTGGCAAGACAGCAAAAGATAAATATAGAAGAGTTAGTTTACTTAATGATCTGGATGGTTGGAAACTGACTGAGGTTCATCAAGACAAGGTTATACTTAAGCAAGGTGAGCAGCTAAAAGAATTGCTTTTACGAAAAGTAAAACAAAAAGATCCATCTATGAAAATGAATGTACCCAATAAGTTTAATTTCCCCAAACCAGAAGACCCCCAAATGCCTATACAAGGCGAACTTGAGAATGCCCCATGAATAAAGGTTTTAGAAAAATCAGTATCAATAGCTGTGTGTTGGTTATGGGATTATCCTTAGCCGGATGTGAGCTAGTCGGAATTAAACCACGCGATAAACTACCTTTGGAACCCGTGAGAAAGGAGGCGTCGGCTGAGGTTTTTCATCAACTGGAAAACAAAACCCCGATTACTCCACCCACTAGCGAGCATTACCCCGGCACTGACCGTACTGTTTCCAGTCGGCCACAAAAAAGCAGGAAAATAGCATCAAAAGGAGCCGGGTCTTATAGTCTTAATTTTGATGAAGCGGATCTTGGTGAAGTAGCAAAAGTTGTGTTGAGTGATATTTTAGGCCAAAACTATGTTTTAAGCCCAAAAGTAGCGGGTAAGGTGACGTTACAAACGACCGAACCTTTAACCAAGGAAGAATTATTACCTGCCTTAGAGATGGTTCTTAGAATGAATAATGCTGCCCTGGTTAAAGATGGCAAAATTTATCATATTGAGCCTGCTACGGACGCACTCTATACCTCAGATTTTTCAACGAGAGGGGCGGGATACCAAACTCGGGTAATACCGGTTAAAAATGTAGCCGTTAAGGATATTGCCGATATTATAAAGCCCTTGGTCTATGAAAAAACTATTTTAAATGTAGATTCCAAGCGCAATATTTTAGTCGCTGCTGGCACAGCCGATGAGATAGCCAGGGTGATAGATATGGTTAATACGTTTGATATTGATGTTTTGAAGGGGCGATCTTTTGGTGTGTTTCCGCTGACACATGTCGATCCGGAAACGATTATTAAAGAGTTGCAAAATGTTTTCTATCAGAAAGGTAGTAAGGGTGGAGAAGCCGAGTTTTTTCAGTTTATGCCAATAAAGCGTTTAAATGCAGTGATGGCAGTGACTCATCAAGCGCACTATCTAAATGATATCGAAAATTGGATAGGTAGGTTAGATAAGGCTAACACAGCTTCTGGTGGCGGAGTACATATATATAAAGTTCAACATGTCGATGCAAAAAAATTAGCGGCCACCCTAAGCAAGATTTTTACGACTTCTAAAAGTGACGATTCCTCTGCTAAAGTTGCCCCTGGTGAAACGGCTGACAGTATTTCTAGTCAAGATACCTCCTCTTCTGATACGGGAAATTCAGCTCCTAATTTGAGTAACACCGGCATGAATAATACCGGCACGAGTAATACCGGTATAAGTGGTTCCAGCACGGGTAATGGATTGTCCGGGAATCTGAGTGCTTTTGCTACCAATGAATTGGAAAATGGGGCTATTGGCGTGGGTAGTAGCGGTGAGTCTATAGGTGGTTCAATTGCTAATGTGGGTAAGGTAAAAATTATTGCCGATGATGCTAATAACTCAATAATAATTGTTGCAACAGCTCAGGATTACGAGGTGATATTACCTGCGATTGAGCAGTTAGATTTGATGCCATTACAAGTATTGATTGATGCCACTGTCGTAGAAGTTACATTAAAAAATGAACTTCAGTATGGGATATCCTGGTATTTAAACCATGGAAGCAGTAGCGCGATAATTAACGGTGCTCCTACATCGACGGCATCATCGACAGGAACAGCGGCAGCAACTACAGCAGCGGCTGTTGCTACGGGTGGGCTTAGTGCTCTCTACAGTTCTGGAGCAGTGCAAGCACTTCTAAGCTCACAGGCGACTGCTGATAATCTTAATGTTATTTCTTCGCCCTCCTTAATGGTTTTAAATAACCAAAAAGCTAAAATTAATGTGGGTCAACAGGTGCCAATACAAACAGGTACGACATCAAGCCCGCTTTCCACGGGGTTGGCAACGGCGAACACCATTCAGTACAAAGATACGGGTGTGACTTTAGAGGTTACGCCCAGAGTCAATGCAAACGGTATGGTTAATATGAAGCTCAAACAGATTGTTAGTGATGCAGTGGCTGTAACCAGTACAACAGGTATTCAGTCTCCAACAATTAACAAGAAAGAGATTGATAGTTCGGTGGCTGTTCATGATGGAGAAACCATTGTTTTGGGAGGTTTAATTAGTGATCAGGTCACTAGCAATAAAAATGGATTCCCTTTTTTATATGAGTTACCCGTGATTGGGCCATTATTTGGATCGACTGACAAGAAAAATGATAAAACAGAATTAGTGGTATTGATTACGCCTCGAGTAGTAAAAAGCAAACAGGATTCTAGAGTAATTTCTGATGAGTTTAAGCGCAAATTAACAGGGATTTATCAGGATAATTCTCAAATTAGCAAGGAGTCTTCTTCGAGTAAAAAGTAAGCAATAGTTATAAGGCAAGAAAATGTCGAGCAAGTGACCTTGCTCGACATTTGAGTTGTTAGCGAGTAATAACCTCGGTGCCTTTACCAATTAAAACGATATCAGCAGGACGTATCGCAAATAAACCGTTAGTGACAACCCCTGTAATGTTGTTAATGATTTTTTCTAGTTCGATGGGATTTAAGATCGAAAGATTGTGTACATCAAGAATTTCGTTGTGGTTGTCGGTGATATAGTTTTCACGCCAGACCGGTTGACCACCTAGTTTAACCAATTCTCTAGCGACATAGCTTCTCGCCATAGGAATAACTTCCACAGGCAAAGCAAAAGCACCTAAGACATCAACTGTTTTAGTTTCATCAACGATACAAACAAATTTCTTACTGGCTGCCGCAATAATTTTCTCACGGGTTAAGGCGCCACCGCCGCCTTTAATCAGATGTTTATGAGGACTTACTTCATCTGCGCCATCAACATAAACATCTAAAGTACCGACTGCGTTAAGATCAAAGACTGGAATTCCGATTTTTTTCAAGTGTGCGGTGCTGACTTCAGAGCTAGAAACAGCGCCTTCAATATTGCCCTTAATATCAGCTAAATAATCAATAAAGTGTTTAACAGTAGAGCCGGTGCCTACGCCGATAATCGCAACGTCTTTAACGTATTCAATGGCCGCTAAGGCTACTTTTTGTTTTAATTCATCTTGTGTCATAGTGTGTTACCGTAAAAAAATAAAAGGTGTGGGATGATACCTTAAAAATCAGATTATTTGGCGTGTTTCTTCTTATAAATAATCGAAGATAAGACGGATAAGCCAATCATAACAGCACCAATCAGTCCTGTTACAACTTCAGATATAGAGTAATTAATGCTGGCAAGCATAATACCCGCCAGTGAGCCAATGGCATAATGAGCACCGTGTTCCAAAAAGACATATTCATCTAAAGTACCCTTCCTAACTAAATAAACAGTCAGACTTCTAACGAACATAGCGCCTATCGCTAGACCTAACATAATAATAACTACATCCTGAGTAATGGCAAAAGCACCGATAACGCCATCGAATGAAAACGAAGCATCTAACACTTCAAGGTATAAGAAACTCATGACGCTCCCTTTTTTAATCGCGTTAGACACCTCTTCACCGTCTTCTTCATTTTCAAATAATGCCGATAGGCTGTTTACAATAACGAATAAAATAAGTCCTGAAATACCCGCAATCAGTGCTTTTAAACGAATAGCTTCGGGAATCCAGTATTGACCGATTAACAAAATGGCTAAGGCTAAAATAACTTCAATAGATTCAAGCTTTCCAAAGTCGGATAGTTTTCTTTCAATATAGCCTAACCAATGTAACTCTTTATTATTATCAAAGATAAAAGAGAAAAAGACCATCATTAAAAACATGCCACCAAAAGCGGCAATCTGTACATGGGACTCCTCCAGATGGTGTGCATAGGTATTGGGGTCATGCAATGCCATTTGAGTGACCGCGATAAAATCAATGCCGGTGGCGGTCGCTACGATTAATATAGGAAATAATAAACGCATACCAAAGACGGCAATTAAAATCCCCCAGGTTAAAAAGTACTGTTGCCACCGCTCATCCATGCGTTTTAATACTGATGCATTCACAACCGCATTATCGAATGACAGGCTGACTTCGAGAACGCCGAGAATAAGGGCAATAAACGCGCCCATTGCGCCACCCCAATAAACGGCGATAGACAGACAAACCGCTGTAATGAAAAAGGAAAGACGAAAATGCTTCATAAAGTACCTTATTGATAAGTGTCTGGTGTTCCGCAACCGCAAGCTAATAAACTGATAATCAACTCAGTGTATGATAAAGATGCGTAATTTAATGAAACTCTGCTGATGGGTAGAGAGTTATTGAAATCATTTTACAATATAAATTAAGTACCTTAGTCGTTAGTTTTTAAATTTGTAAGTTATTTGCGTATTCTGGCTCAACCTGAACAGTCATTCTGATCCAAGCTGAACATCTATGTTGAAGCTGGCAGTGAGTAAGTCGGCATGAATTTCAGCAATCTAATAAAATCTCCCCTAACCCCTCTTTGTCAAAGAGGGGGACTGAATAATTACGCTTCGATGGTCATTTGATGACGGATGGTTATAGTCTTTACCGCGCCTATCTTAAACGCTTGCGGTACTGGGCGCACCTGCTTCGCAAAGCCAAAGGCTTATCTGACAGTTACACAACATCATCTCAAAGCTATGGCAAGCAGGTGCTGGATATTCTGAACGGCTTGATAGACGCGGTTTACCAAGCCCGTGAAGGCCCTGATCTCGGAACGATTTCTATTTCAGCCCACCATCAAGAGACACTGAAAAACTTGAGAAAAGTGTGTGAGGCAATGACCGCATCTTCCCATAAAAAAACCAGGGAGTTGGGCGTGGAGTTCCTGAATGACTGGGAGGCTATTTTTCGCGTGCTTGAATATCCGGCATGGCCATTGACCAACAATGAAGCGGAGCGTGCATTACGTCATTGGGTCATTATGCGGAAAATCACTCAAGGGACAAACTCTGAACAAGGGAGCCGCGCATTGGCATTGTTTGCCAGCGTTTTTGTGACCTGTCGATTAAGAAATGGCTCGCCATTATTGTATATTCGGGATGTCATCAAATTGCGCCGACAAGGACATGATACCCCAAAATTACCGCAGATACCCGAACTGGCTGCCGTTTAATCTAGGGGTCTGAACGGTTAC
>QVQE01000160.1 GCA_003584865.1 Methylococcales bacterium | reverse complement strand
TTTTTTAATGGCTACGGTAGCTTGTTGTTAATTTTTTATTGACATCAAAAGTGTCAACTACTTTTAGGCCGCTATGAAGGATGCCTAAGTTCTCGACTATTTTTAAAAACACTCATCACATCACTGATGTGCGTACTCGAAGGAATTGACATAATCTTTTGAATGATAAATTTCACTGCGATCGTATTAAACAAATCATATTCAAGATCTTGAGAATGCACAGAAGTCGCAGAAAATAGTGAATGATCAATACCACTATTAGGAGTAGCCATCGGTTGGGCAAAATAACAGCCTTGGGCATAAGCGATTCCGATTTTTTCTATGGATTGAAGCTCAGCCTGATTTTCTATACCTTCAGCGATAATCTCACAGTTTAGCGTATTTGCCATATCCTGAATTGATCGGACAATATTTAATTTAGTCCAGTCTTTTTGGATGTCTCGAATAAAGTATTTATCTATTTTTACATATTCAGGCAGTAATTCTGCCCAACGCCTTAATCCAGAATAGCCTGCACCAAAATCGTCAATCGCAATTTGAAAGCCCATACTTCGGTAGTATTGGACATAGGTGCGGATAATTTCGTAGTCATCAACAGACGCATGTTCGGTTAACTCAATAACAATAGACTGGGGATTAATGCCATAGCAATCAAATAAATTGAGAGTTTTGTTTTTATTAAAACCGGATTCTAATAAAACACGTGGACTAGCATTAATAAATAATTTTTCTTTAATGTCCAGATCGACATAACGCTTAAGCGTTATTTTAAGACAAAGAAATTCAAGTTTTGTACTTAAATCGTATTTATCAGCAGCATTAAATAAACTGAATGGTGTATGCAGGGCACTATCAATCGGCCCACGGATTAGGGCTTCATACCCCAAGATTTTTTTGTTTGAGAGTGAAATAATCGGTTGGAAATAAGGTGTTAATCGCTTTCCATCGAGAATATTGTTTAATTCTTTACGTAAATCCGACATACGATAGTTAGCCTAAACAAAACATGTTCTTATTAGCACTAGATCAATTAAAATGCCACCCAACAAACCTACCATCTACTTAACCACCAGTATTCACGCTCCAGCCGATTAATGTCTGACACATTGTGCAGGGTATCCATTACTTCTGAAAAAGCAGTGACCAATACTTTGGCCTTTGCTTTGTGTCTCTGGAACACCACCTTCCTTGAGTTTTTTAACACATTTGATAGTCTCAAAAGTAATTGATGCCATCATGCTCACCACCAAAATAATATAACCTTTAGTCTAGCACAAAAAATGGATAGCAACCAAATGCAGATCTTCATTTCTCAGCAATTCAGATTTTCCATATCTGATCGAAAAGTATAAGCCAACGCTGCCAATATAACCGACTCATCCGCATCGGCTTGACCGACATTTTCACTCAAATGCCTGCGCCATCCCCTCGCCCCAAACTCACCGTGAAAAAGCCCCAGGATATGCCGTGTGATGCTATTTAAACGCCCCCCCGTTTTAAGCAATTCCTGCGTATAAGGAATTAATAAATGCACAATCTCTTGACGGAAAATCGGCTCTTTAGTGGATCCAAAAAAACGCTTGTCCACCTCAGCCAGGATATAAGGGTTATGATAGACTTCACGACCGAGCATGACCCCATCAGCCCGTTCCAGTAATCCTTCAGCCTGATCTAATGAGGTAATGCCGCCATTAATAATAATGTCTAAGTGCGGAAAATCTTTTTTTAATTGATAAACAACATCGTAACGTAAGGGGGGAACTTCCCGATTCTGTTTGGGTGATAACCCCTTTAACCAGGCTTTTCTGGCGTGTACAATAAATGTTTCGCACCCCGCCGTTGCCACTGTTGCAATAAAATCCACCAACTCTTCATAGGAATCCCGGTCATCAATACCTATTCTCGACTTAACTGTGACCGGAATATTAACAGACTGAGACATTAGCGCAATACATTCAGCGACTAACTGGGGTTCTGCCATTAAACAAGCCCCAAAACGACCATTCTGCACGCGCTCACTGGGACATCCCACATTCAAATTGACTTCATCATAGCCATAATCTTCGACTATTTTGGCACAAGCCGCTAAATCTTTAGGATTACTCCCCCCCAATTGAAAAGCCACGGGACTTTCTTCTGGCCTGTGTTGTAAAAAACGATGATGATCTCCGTGGATTAAAGCATCTGTCGTCACCATTTCGGTGTATAACAGCGCATGCTCTGAAATCAGGCGATGAAAGAAACGGCAGCGACTGTCCGTCCAATCTAACATCGGGGCAACACTAAACTGTCTATTAATCATATCATCCAACTAGAACCAACAAAAACATATTGTAATCGTTTTTTATTACGCCTAAGATACAAAACATCAATATCGTAGAGTTGAGCGAGCTTCGTTTCTTGGTGTGGTCAACAAAGGAAAAGGTTTTGGTCGACGTTTGACAGCCCTTGGAACGAATGAGCCTATAATCCAAGCTATGTGGCTTTACTTTCGCCTCTGCGCTTGCCGCTCTACTTCATTTTGTGCCACTTTATCACACAAGTAAATGAGTTGTTACGAAATGGTTTGCCTTCTCTACCGTAGGTGTATTTTTCCGAGCTTACGCTAGCTTCAATATCACAAAAGATATCAAATGAGTTATGTTATTGCCTGTTTAGCTGTCGGGGGTGTGAACGGTTAATTGCAACCAATCATTTACTTCCCGCATATTAGTATCGGTAATTAAACCAGTGGATTGTAGAAAACGTATTTTATTTTTTATATAAGTATATTTTGCTACGGATAAATCGCGCTTCGCCTTATATTCATTTTGCTGGGCGATGATAACATCCCCAATAGTTTGGTTGCCGTAGCGAAACCCCGTTTCTAAAGACTCCCTCGCTTTAATAGTAGACTCCAAGGCCTTTTGCGTCGCCTTAATGCGTTTAACACTGGCATTAGAACTTAAAAACGAATCACTGGTTTCCTTGATTAGCGCTCGGATTTTAGAGTCATTTTCATACTGACTGATAGATAATCTATACTGAGCTTCATACATCCGGTTAGTTGTTGTACCACCGGTAAAAAGCGGCACAGAAACATTGATTGCGGCAACTTGCGTGTCGTAACTGGTTCCTAGAGAAATACTTTGATAGCCCGTATTGGTAGAGTTGTAACTTAATTGCATATCAACCACTGGCAAATATCTTGATTTTTGCACCGCTACATTATCACTAGCAGCAGCTATGGCTTTAATTTGCGCGGCTAAAAGCGGGTTTTCACTTTTGGCTACAGCAATCCAATCTTCCAACTTACCCTCCAGCGGTTTGAAATCAATATTGTCTCGTAATTTAAAAAGCCCCACTGGCTCACTATTGGTTAGCTCTTTTAAACTTTCCTTAGCAATAACTAGTTGAGTTTCCGCTTCAATTGCTGACGCTTTTATTTGATCTAGTCTAGCTTCTACTTCATAGATATCGGTAATTAAAATGAGTTGTTTGGCATATTGTTTCTGGACTTGTTCCAATTGTTTAATGGTAGCTTCTTTTTCAGACTCAATAAAATACAACTGGTCTTGAGCTTCCAACACGTTGAAATATTTTTCAACTACTTTAAACATCAGTTCATGTTGCGCACTGATGTTTTCTAATGCATATTGGTTTTCGACTTCTTGAGCACGCCGCCAATCCCAAAACTTTGCAAAATCAAGCACTGTCTGGGTTAAAGAAACGGTATAGCGATTACCTTGATAATTTTTTGAAGCCGATGGTCCTGATAAGTTTGTCTTTTGGTTATTTAAAGACCAATTGGCATTTCCACTAATTTGTGGCAGCATGGCTCCCAACGATTGGCCTTTTTGTGCTGAGCCGATCTGCTCCTTCATGGCCGCCGTTTTTAGCTGTGGGTCAGCTTCAAGTGCTTGTTGATAAATAGTCAATAAGTCTTCAGTATGTCCTGTACTCGAATTCATGAGTATCAAACAAAGAACCAGCCGGTTTATTTTTTTCATCGCTATCATACGTTAGTCTTCTATAAAGGCACGGGCAAAGGCATTACTAATGGGCTGCATTAAGTATTCAAAAACAGTGCGTTCTCCGGTATTAATAAATACTTCTGCCGGCATTCCGGGCACTAGCTCTAAATTCCCCAGTTTTTCATAACTCTCAGGCGTTAATTCAACCTGAGCCTGATAATAAGGCGCCCCCGTTTTCTCATCGGTTAATCTATCAGCCGATAAATTAATAACCTTCCCTTGCATTTTAGGCGTTATAGCTTGCTTAAAAGCACTAAACCTAATTTCTGCTAATAAGCCCACACTCACTCTATCGATATCTAAGGGTGATACCTGCGCATCTATGATCAACTCTTCCTGCTGTGGGACGATATCAAGGATAGGCTTACCCGGTGAAATAACCCCACCTAAATTATGAACAGATAAGCCTAAGACCCGTCCACCGGCTGGAGATCTAATGACTGTTCTATGTACTTTATCGTTAGTAGCCACTAAACGCTGCGTTACATCATACAGTTGGGACTGAGTTTCGCCGAGTTTTGCGGCCACCTCCTCCTGAAATTTCTTTTGTAATTGCAGAACCTGTAGTTTTGTTTCGCCGATTTGGATCTCGCTACTCGCAATCTCAGCGGTTAAAGAAGCCACCTCGCCTGTTGCGTTTTCATAATTACGCTCAATATCCCGGAGTCTTTGCTTATTTGCATAGCCCTCTGCTAATAATTCTTTTAAATCGTGAGCTTCTTCCCCATAGGACTTTATCAGCTCCTGTTTACTGCGGCGCTGACCGTCTAACCCTTTAATTTTTGAAACCAGTTGACTGGCTCTTTGATTTAAAACCGAAATCTCACCTTGGTACGCATTTTTTCTCGCATTGAATATTTGGGTTTCACCCTGTCTGGCTTCGACTATATGAGTGTCTGAAATATTTTGTAAATCATTAGGAAATATAATTTGATTAAGCTGATCCCGTTCCGCAATCAGTCTGGCTAACTGCGCTTCTAATGTTATCTGCTGTCCACGAAGAATGTCTAATTGAGCTTTAACTTCAGTGCTATCCAGGATGAGTAACACATCACCTTCATTGACAATATCACCATCCTTAGCCAGTAATTGGCTAACGATACCTCCATCTAAATGCTGTATTGTTTTTCTGTGTGATTTGACGGTAACAAAACCCGGCGCTAAGGCGGCGCTGTCAATCGGAGCTAAATAACCCCACCCGCCTAAAATACCGAGGGTGACAACAAGAATAATAATGCCTATAGCACGTATAGAACTATCATCAGTAACAATCGTAGTGCCATTTTCTGTGGTTAGTGGTGCAGGCCTTTTGTTCATAGGTACATTATAAAGGTGATTTCAAAGGAGTAGCTGATGACTCTGGGGGTGGATTTTCTTGTGTGGCAACAACTTGCTGTTTTTGCAGATGAGCAATGACTTGATCTTTGGGTCCATAAACAGACAGCAGTCCATCATTTAAGATGAGTAAGTTATCTACGTTAACTAGCACATTATTACGATGGGTAATGATAATGACGGTGACCTTTTTTTGCTTTAATCTGATAATAGCATTACCTAAGGCAGCCTCACCTTGTTCATCTAAATTCGAGTTTGGCTCATCCAGTACGACAATAACAGGATCTCCATACAAAGCTCTAGCCAAACCAATGCGTTGACGCTGACCACCCGAAAGATTGCCCCCACCGGCTCCTATATGCGTATCGTAACCTTGCGGTAAACGTAAAATCATAGTGTGAACATCAGCCATTTTGGCCGCATTAACCACTTTTTCTGGATCTATATCACCAAACCTGGCAATGTTTTCACTAATAGTACCTTCAAAAAGCTCTATATCTTGAGGCAAATATCCAATAAAAGGGCCTAATTCTTTGCGATTCCAGGAAAATACCTCGGCGCCATCTAAACGAACCTTACCATTTGCTGTTGGCCATATTCCAAGTAAAGCCCGAGCAAACGTTGATTTTCCGGAGCCGCTTGGCCCTATAACGCCTACTACATCGCCCTTAGCAATCGTCATAGTAATGCCTTTTAATGCTGGTAATTTTGCACCTGGGGGGATTACTACCGCACCTTCAAGCTGAAAAAAACCTTCAGGATCTGGCAAAGTCATTTTTTCAAGTTCAGTTGGAATCTGACGTAATAGTTCGTTAAGACGATGGTATTGACCACGCGCTCCGACAAATCCTTTCCATGAACCAATCATCATATCTATTGGCGCAAGCGCACGGCCTAACAGGATAGAACCGGCTATCATCAAACCGCCGGTTATTTCATTCTCTATAACTAAATACGCACCTAACGCTAAAATCAACGATTGTGAAGACATTCGAATAACTTTTGATAAACCACTCACTAATCCAGCACGTGAGCTTGCTGTTGCCTGTAAAACAAGAACCTGCCGGGTGCCTTCTACCCATCGCTTCTGGATATTCTGCAACATACCCATTGATTCAATCACTTCTGCGTTTCTCAAGTTTTTATTCACTAAGCCCCTGCCTACATTTGCCAAGGCGTTAGCTTCACCTAATATTTTAGCAGTCGATCTCTCTTGAATTATCGCAACAATAATTAGGATAATAGCAACGCCTATAGCTGCCCATCCATAAGAGGGGTGGAAAATAAACATAACAGCAATATAAACAGGCATCCATGGCACATCAAAAAAAGCAAAGAGGCCATTTCCAGTTAAAAATTGTCTTAACGAAGTCAGATCATCCAACGCTTGAGACGAAGCCTGTTGCCCACCCGAATAAAGCGCTTGTTTATAACAGACATTAAATAATCTTTCATTAAGCAAGATTTCCAGTCGTGAACTCACTCTAACCAAAATTTGAGAGCGTACCCATTCCAAAGCACCCAACGTTAAAAATAACACTAACATGATTAATGTTAGCATCAGTAACGTTGACCGATTGCCTGTTGGAACAACTCGATCATATAACTGCAACATATAAATGGTTGGAACAAGCTGCAATATGTTAATGACCATACTAAAAACGGCTGCCCATATAAAGGCCCCTTTACATAAGTTTAAAGCCTTTTCCAAATCAGATTTATGTGTTTTTGTCATTTGCTCACCATTGAAAAACCACTACAAATGGCAGTTCATTATTTTTCATAAAAATTAAAGCATAAAGCTATCGACTGCATATTAGCTTCAATATGATTAGAGTTCACTGCTCCAGCAACCTGCACGTTAAGTACTCATTATTAATAGCTTTACAATTTTTTAAAGTCATTGGGTTCCAATGCGCTACAGCCCAATCCAGCAACTCGGTTACTGTCGCTTGTTGGAGCCAGTTCGGTGGGTTTTGCTTTAATAATACCAACACACCAAAGATAACGTCATTAGATCTATTTAAATCAACGGGCAGAGCCTGCGTTTGTTTACTGAGTTTATACCCTGCTTCATCAATAATAACAGGGACGTGCATATAAACTGGCGGTTCAAACCCTAGTAACCTTTGCAGATATAACTGTCTCGGGGTCGAATCTAACAAATCACAAGCTCTCACTACATGGTTAACCGCTTGTAGATGATCATCAACGACTACTGCAAATTGGTAAGCAATAACCTGATCTTTTCTTTTCAAAATAAAATCGCCTTGCTCAGCAATTGGGTAAGTCATAATCCCTTGTAATTCATCAACAAATGAAATAACAGAGTCATCAGTCTTAACGCGATAAGCATGTGGAATATCAAGATTGAAATAATTATCACGGCAAAAGCCGGTATATCGGGCTGTCTGCGTTTTTCGACTGCATCGACAAGGATAAATATGTTTATCGTCGTTTAATTTATTAAGAATTTCGTGGTAATAATAAAGTGATTGACTTTGAAAAGCAACACTCTCATCCCAATGTAGACCCAGGGTATCCAAAGTTCGTAATATATTATCAACCGACCCTTTTATATTTCGTGGCATATCAAGATCATCAATACGCAATAGCCACTTACCTTTGCGTGATCGAGCCTGTAAATAACTTGCTAAGGCAGTAAAAACTGATCCTAAATGTAAAGGGCCGGTAGGCGATGGCGCGAACCGACCTCTATAAATTGGTTGATCAGGCACAACAAACCTAAGTTAGCCCATTTGTTTTTCCCGAATTTCATCGAGTGTTTTACAATCAATACATAAACTAGCCGTAGGTCTTGCTTCAAGGCGGCGGATACCTATTTCTATGCCACAGGACTCACAAAAGCCATAATCGCCCGATTCAATCTCTTTAAGAGAGTCATCAATTTTCTTGATTAATTTCCGCTCACGGTCACGGGTTCTCAGCTCAAGACTAAATTCTGATTCTTGCGTGGCTCGATCATTAGGATCGGGGAAATTAGCCGCATCATCTTGCATGTGATGCACAGTACGATCTACTTCATGCATTAATTCTGCTTTCCAATTTTTAAGAATAGCCTCAAAATGTTTCAATTGAAGCTCATTCATATATTCTTCGCCCTCTGTTTCTTTATAAGGCTTAAAACTGAAAGGTGAGGTAGTCGCTTTAGTACTATCGGTCATCCATTAACTCCTATAGACAGGATAAATAAAAACTGGGCATTTTTAGCAGAATAATGCTCAGTTAGCAAGTATTATTACTACCATTTAATTTTATATTTAATAGGCTTTAGGTTAATAAACTGGACTTCTTCATAAGATAAACTAAAAACCAAGCAAAATCATCTTATCAATTGTGTTAAATTCTAACAAAATCTTGCAAAAAAAAAGGGGGGGTAACAACAAGTAAACAACAGAAAAAATGACGCACAGAATTTGCTGCTCGAAGGGATTTTCTATATGATGCATCACTTAGATCAGGCTTTGAAATCGACAGTAAACCAGACCGTTTCATTAATCAATAAGGATTCCTATGTTTGTAAAACAACTATCTGCAATAGAGCTAAAAAATAAAATTCTGCAACAAGAAAACTTATATTTACTGGATGTACGAGAGCCTCATGAATTTAAATACGCTAATATTACCCACAGCGTACTGATTCCGCTCAACCAAATCCCAAACCGCATCAATGAGCTGAATAAAGACGATGAAATTGTTGTCATTTGCCACCATGGTATGCGTAGCCAACAAGCTGCCAACTATCTGGTTCAATCTGGATTTAAAAATATTGCCAATTTAACGGGTGGAATCGACGCTTGGTCTTGCAATGCTGATAGTTCGGTACGCCGTTATTGACAGTAAACACGCCATTTAATCTCAGTAGCGCCCACTTAAAAATACTTCCTTTTTTCTCAGTACCTTGTCGCTAATTATTGTAATCGGTTATAAATAAAGATACTCGTTATATTGAAATAGCATTATGATAGTGGATTAAAATGACACATTATAAGGATTCATTATGCCCTATACTAAAGATCTTGTAGACGAAATAAATATTCTGGTTCGGTATAACCTCAGTACTACCCAAGAAGGTATTAAAGTACATAAAACCGCAGCCCCGGAAGCCATTGCAGCAACGAGGCGTTTATACAGCAAGGGACTGGTAACACAAGAAGATGGCGGTTATTTAACCAGCTTGGGACACGAGGCGGCAGAGCAGGCACAAGCCGTATTAAACCTGCTCAATCCGGCTTAAAATAATAAACGGGAAGCACCTCTTCTTTAAAAAGTAAACCACGTTGCAGACCAGTAAAATTAACCAATTAATTTTACTGGTTGTTGTTTTTATTATACCCCGTTAGTTGCCGTATCTATCCATTACCCCGTTGAATAAATTGGAATGAGTATTTATTCAGAATAACATTAATCTTTGCCCGATAAATCACGGCTATAGACTTTATCTGCGACATCTTCAATGTCATCGGTGATTCGGTTAGCAACAATCACATCGGCTTCATTTTTAAATTGCACAAGATCATTGACGATTCTGGAACCAAAAAACCTTGCTTCTTCAATCACAGGCTCATAAACAATGACTTCAATACCTTTTGCCTTAATTCGTTTCATAATCCCTTGAATACTGGAGGCTCTAAAATTATCAGATCCTGCTTTCATGATGAGGCGATGAATACCCACTACTTTAGGTTTAAGCTTAAGAATACTATCAGCAATAAAATCCTTGCGGGTTGAATTGGCTTCAACAATCGCGTGCATTAAGTTCTGGGGTACATTTTGATAATTAGCCAGTAATTGTTTGGTATCTTTAGGCAAACAATATCCGCCATAACCAAAGGATGGATTATTATAAAAATCACCGATACGTGGATCCAAGCTAACCCCTTGGATAATTTCCTTGGTATCCAAGCCATGCGTAGCTGCATAGGTATCCAACTCATTAAAATAAGCCACCCGCATCGCTAGGTAAGTATTAGCAAACAACTTGATTGCTTCTGCTTCTGTTGAACCCGTTAATAAAACATCTATGCTTTGTTTGACAGCACCTTGCTGAAGTAAATTAGCAAACGTTTGTGCCCGTTCGGACTTCTCGCCCACCACAATGCGTGAAGGATGTAGATTGTCATAAAGCGCTCGACCTTCACGAAGAAATTCGGGTGAAAAAATAAGATTATCGCAATTAAACTGGGCTTTCGTCTTCGCTGTATAACCGACCGGTACTGTTGACTTAATGATCATCACAGCAGCCGGATTAATACTCAAAACATCCTGTATCACTGCTTCAATTGAGCGAGTATTGAAATAACTGGTCTCAGGATCATAATCCGTTGGTGTTGCAATGATGATAAAATCTGCATTGATATAGGCTTCGTGCTTATCCAGTGTCGCTCTAAAATTAAGAACCTTGTGACTTAGATAGTCCTCAATTTCGGTATCTTCTATAGGCGATTGCCTCTGATTTAACAGAGCCACTTTTTCTGGAACGATATCAAGAGCAACTACTTCATTGTGCTGAGATAACAACACTGCCATTGAAAGTCCCACATAACCCGTACCCGCGACTGCTATCTTCATGAATCCTCACTCGTAATATTTGTACAAGCTACTTTATTTTGCTTGATAGTTTAATTTAACAATTGGCTATTATCCTATAAAGCTTCGTTAATAGAAAATCGAAATGACTTGAAAAACAGGGCTACCCACACTATTTATTCAAGGTCATATCAATGCCAGAGATGAGGATATAGAGTGACCTTCCAAGAATGAGCAGTTGCTCAAGCTATTAAATCACCAACAACTACCCACAGTCACACCAGCCGCTTCATCCACAATATCTTTAACCCCCACACTCGTTAACGTTAAAGCACCACATTTATCACTAGCCTGAAGTCCAGTCGGTGTTGCAGCTAAGGAATAAGAAGTACTAGTTGCCTCACTAATCGTTAATTGGTAATAAACCACCCTACCCTGTGTCGGACTGGTTGCAAAGAATACTGTGGGTGCTCCGGTATTACCACCGACTGTACCTGCCCCTAAATAAGTATTACTTTCAGTAAAATGTCTTTCCATGGCATTTTCTAAACCAATTAGCGCCCCTTTTGCATCAGCTCGTCGAGACTTCATCACTATTTCCTGATAACTGGGATAAGCGATACCCGCCAATAGACTGACAATAACCACTGTCATCATTAATTCGATTAAAGTGAAAGCAAACTGTTTCTTAATGTAAAAGCCCATTTATTGAAAAATCTCCCACCAGGATTGACGCCCAAACATATCCAGTGAAGACGCTTCTTCAGGACTGCTGGTAATCACCGATTGACTATCATTCCCTGCACTGACAGTAGTGACAACCGTAGCTCCATTACGATAAGTCTGGGTAATGGTTTTTAAACCATTACTTAACGTCTCTTCGACACGGGTATAAGTGGCATTATTACTGTAGGTGGTGACCGTTGTTTTTATACGCCCATTAACGGTAGAAACGACACTCTTAACGGTATAACCTGCACCAAAAGCAGTATCAGGATGATTAGTAAATAATAAGGTATCAAAACCACTGGCTTCAACCGCTGTGGGTTGAGAGAAAACACCCGCACCCAGTAACTTTGCTACAGGAATGCAACTCACCAAGGCAGTCGGTGTACAAGCCGTTGCCAAATCTAACCCATTAAAAAGTCCATCATTATTAAGATCAAAGATGAGTGAATCAGGCGACCCACCGGAACTCATTTGCAACTCATAAAGCCAACTCGCCCCATTAGGAAGTACGGCATTAACAGTCGTTGGATTGCTAGTCATGAAATAAAAGCGGCCATTACTTTCAAAGGGAAACTCTCCGGTCACTTGTTCGCCAGCGGGTAACAAGACTTTCCAGCTATTATGGTGACCAGTGCCACTCGTCCAATTGGGCACATTCGCCGTCACTATGCGAGTTTTACCCAAACTGTCGGTCGCCGCAGTTAGTGTTTGCGCTAACTGGGTTGTGTTTAGACTTGGAGCGCCATCCCATACCCCATAAACGGCGTGCTGTGTGGTATCGGTTAAATCGGTACTGGTTAAAAAACGTCCCGTTGCAAAAACTACCATTCTACCTACGCCAGTAGAATGCGTCATTACAGCCGGTGCAGTAGTGATAGCTTGTAAAGGAGAGGTCGTCAATAATGCCTTGGTTCCCCCTGAATTATCAAGCACTGCATAAAGGCTTGGCGTTGGCCCGCTAAGATTGAATTTCCACAAATGACCATCAATATCACCCGCATAAACCACATCGACTTTTCCATCACCATTATTATCAACAAGTGTTGGAGTTGATAAACCATTCGGGCTCGATACCGTACCAGACCCTGTATCAATCGTCTTAATCAAGACTCCTGTATCCAGATTAATAAGATATAAAATCGCGTGCCCATTACTTGTATTCAAATAACCATTACCCACTATCGCCACAGCAGTTCCATCATTTAATCTGCCGATACGAGGGGAGCCATACGTATAGCCCAGCGCCGTATACCCTGTTGAAGCGTTGGTAATTTCCCATTTAATTTTACTGGCCGCCGAAGCTTCATCAACTGCCGTAATATTGGTCACATCCAAGGCATACAGCCCCTTGCCCCCTGCCCCTAAGCTACCGACTAAAACAGTTTTAATAACACCCGAAAAATCAACATTAGCTACTGCGATGCCCCCATCAACAAAATAGGTATGTACATAAGGCTTGGTGCTTAGATTCTTTAAGTTAGTGATTAACATCGAAGGAATATACGCAAACACCTCTTGCCCACTCGCCGTATTAAAAACATGTAACATGCCATCATTGGCTCCGACAAAGAGACGTTGTGTTGACAGATCCTGTTTCCAGACCACTAAGGGCGAATGTAGAATATCGCCTAATACACTGTCCCGTGTCCGGTAAAGTGACCCTGATGGTTCTTCATTACTGCGATCACCCCGTACAAAGTTAAGCCGTTTAGGCCCTGTGGTTGCATCACCCATACTGGTTTGCTGGGTTGCCGATAAATTAGCCCATCGAAAAGCAATATTAACGCTGCCATTACGAGTGACTATCTTTCTACCCGTGTCATAATTGACTGTATCCAATAAAAGGCCTGCCGTATTCGGGTCCCACGGCCCATTACTCGCTACGACTGCCTGGTTATTGATATATTTAGCTAAAATATCGCCTCGCCAACTGTTTTTATCATAATTCAATTGATAGATGACTTCAGCATTTGACAACAGATTGTTATTACTTAAACTGGGTCGGGATAACCAACCCGTCGGCTGTGACGCTGGGGTAAACGTCGTCGCTGAAAAGCAACCAAAACTAACAAATAAGCTAATGGTGAATAGTTGAACCTTTATAAACCGGCTAATAGACAAAAGAATTAACCTTCAAATTATAAAGACTCTGCAATTGAACAACGACATTAGGATCACTTCCCCAAGCCATTGCTGTTATCCTGAACAACGCACTCATTTTGTTAGAATCTACGTTCACTTTTTGCTCCAATAGCTCAATGACATAGCGAGGTTGCTGAGGAATAGTCTGTAGAACACCCGTATAACTGCGCCCTTTTAGATTCCAGTTAAAATCAGCCGCTGCCCATATTGCGGTGCTTGTCGTTGGGCATAAACCGTTAGAGCAATCAGCACCCTGAAACGGGCCGTTACTTAACTTTAAGGGATTAAAGGCCGTATCGGCTCCTTGAATAAATTGTTCGGCTTCACGTAAGGCAGATTCTGCTGCCTGAAAAGCAAGGTTTCTATTGCGCTTGTTACTCGCTATCTTTTCTTCCAGTGTCGTTGTTTGCATCCCGGACACCGCAATCAAGGTCAGTAATAACAACATCACCAAACTAATGATTAATATCACGCCCTGTTGCTTTGACTGACACATTTTATACGTTAAAGAAGACGATTTCTAAGTGCAAAGGTCGCACTAAAAACCCGCCTTAAGTGATGATCGGTTGGCAGTGTTGTTATGTTATTAAAGAGGTATGGAGCCGGTTGAGCCGTGAGATTATCTTCAAGACTGGTGATGAGTATCACCACCCGCACACTGATGACATGCTCCCAGTTAAGTACTTGATTGGCTAACACATAGTCATTGACGGCATGATCCCCATTGGTGTCTTCACCATACAAAAACTGTATCGCTTCAACGCCTTCAATCAAGTCATTATTTTGATTGTTCGTATTCTTGCGTAACACACCGTTAACAATTGTATAAACGATAGTTGATGTTTTTGCGAGATAATACGCCATGGTTTTATCAACCACACTACCACAGCCACCGGTTGGAACAGTGACAAAAGCGGCTTTTAACGTAATCGTCGCATCGGTCCCCAATAAATCCCCTGTCGAGCCTTTCATACAACCCCAATAGCCTGTTGCTCTTAAATCCCGGCCAATAATCTCCAACGCCAGAGAACCACTTTCTTGCATTCTGGACATGCTTTCCTGCAAACGGTAAGTGGTTTGCGCGTTGATAAATGTTTGAATAACCCCCAGCAATAAAAATACACTGATCAGTAAGGCAATCATAATCTCTATTAAAGAAAATCCCTGTTGCTGAGAAAAAATTTTACGACTCCCTCGCCTGACGCTCATTGAAAGCTCATAGCAAACGTGGGATCAAGGTTATCAATAGTGCCATCCCGATTATCATCCCAGTTAACAGTAATAGTGTAGACCGCTCCCGACTGTGTGACAGAACCCGTTCCATTGGGTAGTTGACTGACTAATAAATTATTCCATTCATAAAGGTCTTTAACCGCTAATTGAGTCGGTGAACACCGATTAGTTTGATCAATACACTGTGTACAGGGTGTACTTCCTGATTTACAGCTCGCCGCAGTTTCAGCCAAAGTCGTCGTCAAATAATTTCCGCTCACTGACGCATTCGCCCGCATTCTATCAGCCAGGTCATAAGCAATTACGGTCGCCTGATTACGGTTATAAGCGGTTTGGTTGTATTTAAGACTCATCACCTGTAACGCGGCCAGCCCAAGTAAACCAACCGCTAACACCACCAATGCGACTAATACTTCTATTAAAGTAAAACCACCCGCCTCAGTCGCCATTATCAAGCTAAAACGGCGAGACCGTACAGGAGACAATTTCTGTTCCATCATCTTTTTCGGGTATCCCATTTTTATTGGTATCAAGTCCCAAATGTAACCGTCCGGCTGCATTCACCGTGATCAATTTAGCTGTATTGGCTTGTGGTATATTTTTACCATCCCGGTTATCACAGAACACAAAACTCCCGAAACTACTGCTACCCCCGTCTGGCTGAAAGCGAATAAAGTTAAGAAAACTGCTATTCCCTCTTAAGGTAAAAGCGATTGGCAAAGCCGGATAAACTCTCAGCTGAATATCAGTTGCATCCATTACATTTTGTCTGGCCGGCGTCGAACGATCAATATCAACAAAAACCTGCCATCCCCCTTCCCACTGAGTACTAATTTTTCTGACAACTACTTGTTGACTCCGTTTAATCGATTCACTTCGGGCAAAGTTTAGCGAGGTTACAAAATCATTCGTCGCCGTTATTAAACGATACTTTACAATCAGATCTGAAAAACTGGGTACTGCCAGCCCCAACAGAATGCCTGCAATGATGACAGTCATCAGCAACTCCAACAGAGTAAATCCTTGGATATCATCAACTAGAGACGGCATAGATCTAATCCCTTGTGGCTTCTTTTTAGCAAGAGTCTTTCAGATGTTAAACCGCCATAACATGAAGCTTTAGTTCACTGGGATAACAACCTAAAGGTGGAGTAAAATAGCTTTAGCTATTTTTACAGGCAATAGCTGAAGCTATTGCACTCCGGTTTTTGTTTATTTGAAAATCAATCTTACCTAAGATACTAACAGAGTTACGCAAACAGGGATGTGCTTATTTCTCTAACCATCGATTATTTAACTGATCCAACCCAAGTTGATGATCAAAAATAACAAGCCACCCGCGAACACCGCTGCCAAAACATCATCAATCATGATGCCAAAGCCACCTTGTACATGCTGATCTAACCACTTGATAGGCCAGGGTTTGATAATGTCGAAAAAGCGAAATAACACAAAACCTGCAAGCATGGTTTGCCAAGACAAAGGCACGAACCAGAGAGTAATCAAATACCCCGCCACTTCATCCCAGACAATGCCACCAAAATCGTGTTCACCTAATTTATTAGCCGCTTCATCACAAATCCAGATACCCACCACGGTGACCAGCACGGTTAACACGCTATAAATTAAAAGACTTTGAGTTTGATAAAATAACCAGTAAACAGGAATAGCTGCCAAGGTTCCCATAGTTCCGGGTGCTTTCCTGGCTAACCCAGACCCAAATCCAAAGGCCAAAAACAAAACAGGATCAGCCATGATTTGTTTAGGTGTTAATTTGTTTTTGCCGTACTCGGCATTAAGAAAAATGCTCATAACCTTTGCTACTAAAGGGTTGAATAATACCCGACTTACTCACGCGTAAGCCAGACTGCGTTTCAATAACGCCGATTCTTGTACAGGGAATGGTGAGATGTTGAACCTGTTCTGGACGGATAGTAAAACACAACTGATAATCATCGCCCGCTGTTAGCGGCATAGACCAATCGCCGGTTTCCTTAATATAAGCCTGGACTTCTGTCGTTAAGGGTAAAGCCTCCCACTCCAGACAAGCCCCTACCTGACTGAGTTCTAAAATATGTCCTAAATCACTGGCTAAGCCATCAGAAATATCAATACAGGCATTCGCTACGGATTGTAAAGCCAAGCCAGCCTCAACCTGAGGTTCAGGGTGATTAAACTGTTGCAAAGGTCGCTGGGGATTTTCACACACATAACCTTGTTTGATTTTTAAACCCAGCCCGGCATCTCCAATGTTGCCGGTCAGATAAATAAAGTCACCGGGTTTTGCACCCGAGCGTAACAAGGCCTGACCCTTAGGCACTAGCCCCATGGCTTGTACGGTTAACGTTAACGAGCCAGAGGTGGTATCTCCGCCTATTAAATCAACGCCGTATTTTTCTGCCAAGCTCAGAAAACCTTTAGAGAACGCCTGTAACCACGACTCATCCACCTGGGGTAAGGTTAAAGCCAGTGTCACAGACAACGGCTTGGCACCCATACTGGCGAGATCACTTAAATTAACCGCCAGTAATTTATGCCCTAAGTCTTCGGGATCAGTACCGGCAAAAAAATGCACATTCTCCACCATGGTATCGGTGGTGATAGCGAGCTGATAACCCTCAGGAATCGACAACAGTGCACAATCATCGCCAATCCCGAGGTCTGTTGAAGCGTTCTTTACTTTTTGTTGGGTAAAAAACTGTTGAATGAGTGAAAACTCGGTTAGCGCCATTTAAGTGTTGTTTTGTGCCTTGCGTTGAGCATGGGCATTAATTTCCACAGCACGCTTTTGTTGTGCGATTTTATCTAAAATACCATTCACATATTTGTGACTGCCATCGGCACCAAAATACTTGGCCAGATTAATCCCTTCATTGATAATCACCCGGTAAGGCATATCCAAACGATTCAGTAATTCATAGGTCCCTATTCTTAAAATAGCACGCTCTACGGGATCAATGGTATCCACTGGACGATCAACAAACTGGGTTAAAGTCTCATCGATGACTTGTAAATTTTTAGGTACACCATGAAACAACTCAGTAAAATAACTTTTTTGAGCCTCTTTTAGACGCTCCTCTTCCAGAAACTGGCGATCAATTTCAACTAAACTCTGCCCTGTCATCTGCCATTGATACAACGCTTGCACAGCAGCCTTACGAGCATTGGTACGGGCTTGACTCATTAGGCTTCCAAATTATTAAATAAACTAACCATTTCAATCGCAGACAAGGCCGCTTCAGCCCCTTTGTTACCTGCTTTTGTGCCTGCACGTTCAATCGCTTGCTCGATACTGTCTACGGTTAACACGCCAAAGCTGACTGGAATATTATATTGCAAGGAGATTGTCGCTATGCCTTTAACACATTCTCCCGCTACATATTCAAAATGCGGTGTGCCACCTCTGATGACTGCACCCAGCGCAATAATCGCATCATACTTTTTAGTCGCTGCAACACGTTGTACAACTGAAGGTAATTCAAAGGCACCGGGGGCTTTTACCAAGTGGATGTTTTCTTTATCTGCACCATGACGAACCAGCGCATCAATAGCGCCTGCTTCTAACTGCTCAACAATAAAACTGTTAAAACGGGAGGCGACGATACAAAACTTACCACCCTGAACTAATAGATTTCCTTCAAACGTTTTTATAGTTGACATATTATTTCTCTACTTTAAATATACTAAAATTCTGTTTTCTAAAACCCCATGGGGTTCTGCTTTATTTTTCTACGTGCTCAGACACTTCCAAATCAAATCCAGACAGGCCGATATACTTCTTGTGCGTACCCAACACTTTTAATTTACGAACCCCAAGATCCGCCAGGATTCTTGAGCCTGTTCCTGTCATCCGCCAGTCTGCTGCCTCAGTAGCACCTGACGCAACGACGCCATTGTCTTCCAGTTGGTAGCGATGAATCAATTCAGCCAATGATTTACTGTCTTCACTTTGGCGAATGACCACTAAAACACCGCGTCCTTCTTTGGCGATTTTCTCCATAGCAACTTTAATGGAGACGCTACCCTCATTACGTTTTGACGAGAATACATCATCCAGTAAATTACGGGCATGAACGCGCACCAGAACGGGTTCATCACCGGATACGTGTCCCATGACTAAGGCCAAGTGGACATTATTGTCGTTTTTGTCCTGATAAGCATACAAACGAAAATCCCCAAACTCGGTCGGGAACGAACACTCGCTAATCCGTTCCAGGGTGTTTTCGTGTTGAATACGGTAATGAATTAAATCAGCAATCGTACCCATCTTAAGATCATGTTCTTTGGCGAAGATTTCCAGATCAGGCCGTCTGGCCATGGAACCATCTTCATTCAAAATCTCTACAATCACCGCCGAAGGATCAACACCGGCTAACTTGGCTAAATCACAACCCGCTTCAGTATGACCCGCACGACGCAATACCCCACCGGGTTTAGCCATCAAGGGAAAGATATGCCCGGGCTGCACCAAATCATCCGCTTTCGCATCGGGAGCAACCGCACATTGAATCGTTCTGGCCCGATCCGCCGCCGAAATGCCGGTAGTGACGCCCGTTGCCGCTTCGATAGACACGGTAAAGTTAGTTGAATGTGAGGTTTTATTCTCATTCACCATCAACGGTAAACGTAACTGCTGACAGCGCTCACTGGTTAAGGTTAAACAGATCAGCCCCCTTCCATAACGCGCCATAAAGTTGACGTCTTCAGGGCGAGTAAACGCCGCTGCCATGACTAGATCACCTTCATTCTCACGGTCTTCATCATCCATGATGATAACCATCTTACCTTGACGTAAATCGTCAATAATTTCTTCAATTGTATTCATTAGCCAAAAAATCCGCTCTTATGCAATAATTCTTCTGTAATACCGCTATGACTGTTAGCGGCTGCCTCGCCTTGCATTAAGCGTTCCATATATCTCGCCAGCAAATCGACTTCAAGATTAACCTCTGTACCGATAATCGCCTCACTCAGCGTCGTGTCTTTAAGGGTGTAAGGGACAATGTTAACACTAAAGCGGGCACCATTAACCTCATTGACCGTTAGACTAATCCCATTAATACAAATAGAGCCTTTCTCGGCAATATATTTAGCCAGATTGTCGGGCGCTTTAACCGTAAATTTAACCGAGCGCGCATCGGCTTTTTTCTCAATCACTTTGCCAATCCCATCCACATGACCACTGACAATATGCCCGCCCATTCGGGTAGAAGGCGTTAAAGCCAGCTCTAAATTAACTGACATACCAATGGTTGCTGTCTTTAAGGTACTTCTGGACAAGGTTTCATTCGATACATCGGCAATAAATGACTGCGACCCTAATTCCACCGCTGTTAAGCAAACGCCATTAACGGCGATACTATCACCCAGCGCTACCCCACTTAAGGATAATTTACCCGTATCGATTTTTAAACGACAATCACCGGCTTTATGCTCAATGGCCGCTATTTTTCCAATCGCAAGAATGATACCTGTAAACATTAAACTCCTTTAACTCGCTGATGACAGCGTTAACTTTAAATCAGGACCCACCTGCCTAACCTCTCGCAAACTTAAGTTTTTCTTGTCAGCCATGGTGTGTAAACCGGGGATAGAAAACAAGCCACGACTTTGATCACCTAAGACACAAGGTGCCATATAAACAATCCATTCATCGACCCAATCTCCCGCCATCAAAGCGCCATTTAATAGGGAACCCGCTTCAACCAGTACCTCGTTAACTTCCTGTTCTGCCAAGAACGCCATGACGGCTGATAAATCCAGGTGGTCATCTTTGGTCTCTAATTGATAGACCTCAAAACCAACAGCTTGCAATGCTTGACGCTTATTTAAATCGTTAGAGCCTGTTAGAATAAGTGACCGCCCTTCCAAGCCTGCCATCTTTGCAGTCAATGGCATCTTTAACTGAGAATCCAGAACCACTCTAATCGGCTGAAGCACTTCCTCAATACCCCGCACATTCATTTGTGGATCATCTGTCAAGACCGTATTAATGCCCGTCAAAATAGCTGAACTCTGTGCTCTTAAACGCTGTACATCGGCTCTGGCCTGGGTCGAGGTAATCCATTTGCTTTCACCCGATGCCAAAGCGGTTCGACCATCCAGACTCATAGCCAGTTTGCTGCGCACAAAAGGTCGATTTTGAGTCATCCGTTTGATAAAGCCAGGATTTAAGGCTTGCGCATCCTGTTCTAAAACACCACAGGTAATCGCTATGCCTGCAGCCAGTAATTTTTGAAGACCCTGCCCCGATACCAGACGATTAGGATCTTGCATGGCAACCACGACTCTAGCCACTTTGGCTTTGATTAACGCATCACAACAGGGGGGCGTTTTACCTTGATGACTACAGGGTTCCAGGGTGACATAAGCCGTTGCACCTGCTGCGTTTTGATCGTGCGGAACACTTTTTAAGGCATTGATTTCTGCATGCTCAAAGCCTGCTCTGACATGCCAACCTTCACCAATAATCACTCCATCTTTAACTAAAACACAGCCGACACGCGGGTTGGGATCGGTGGTATAACGACCCTTCTTTGCCAACTCTATGGCTCTAGCCATGAAAAAAGCATCTGGTGAGTCGGTCATTATTTTTGTTTTAAACTTTCAATCATTTCAGTGAATTCGCTCACATCCTGAAAACTTCGATAAACAGACGCAAAACGGACAAAGGCAACGTGATCTAATAAGCTGAGTTCTTTCATTACTTTTTCACCCAAGGCTTGTACCGGAATCTCACGTTCACCAGATTCCATTATTTCTTTCTTAATCCGGCTAATCGCTGCTTCAATGGCATCACTTGCAACCGGTCTTTTTTCCAGCGCCTTAAGTATGCCTGAGCGTAATTTATGCTCTTCAAAAACTTCTCGATTACCATCGCGTTTAATCACCCGTGGCATCAACAGCTCTACGACTTCAAAGGTCGTAAAGCGCTCTTTACAGCTAATACACTCACGCCGACGACGGACCTGATCTCCTTCATTGACTAATCTGGAATCGAGCACTCGAGTCTCTTGCGCCCCACAAAACGGACATCGCATCGTTATATTGCTCTTTTATGCACCGATACATCGGCCTGAAAAGTTAAAGCTGACTATTTTATAACATTTCATTAAGCCATCTGACTTTTATTTTTTGAAAGGGGTTAGGCATAACAAGCAATGAGTTAGAGTGTAGTTGGAGTAAGCTGGGAAGGGATTGAGTTGTAGTGGGTGTCTAATGGTATGGAGCAATCTGACCCAAGAATGCGGTTTTCTGGGGTCAGATTGGAGTTTGCTGAGGTAAGATCGAAGCTAGTTGGGGCAAGAATAGCGTTGGTTGGGGGTTGAGTGGGGTTGGTCTTGGGAGACTTACAGTGTGTTAGCTACGATTAAGAGTGTTCTTGGGTGAGAAAATGGCATTCTGGGGTGAGATGATGATATTCTGGGGGTGGATGATTGTGTTCTGGGGGTGGATGATTGTGTTCTGGGGTCGGTTAAGCCTGTTCTTGCCCCAGAGATGTGTAGTCTTGCCTTGGATGACTGGGTTCTTGGCGCGGTTAACTGTGGTTGTACCCCAATATCCAGCAATCTCAACAGCGTTTCTTCTAAATTTATTGACTTTTTGTTAAATACAGGATTAGGATATCAAAAAATAAGCAGTCGTTTAAATAATTAATCTTTGAGTCGGATTTAGGGGGATTAAAAGACAAATACTTGTTGTCTATGCATGGCTGATTTACCTTAGTAAAGCGCTCATTGACGTTCAATCTGGAACACTTGCTACTCCCAAACTTAAATAACTAAATTTTAGGAAAATGAAATGAATAATTCATGGTCTTGGTTCGATGATAAAAAAAACTTACGCCACTACGAATTTCAAACCATGCTTGATATTCTGTCCTTTGCCGAAAATTTACCTCTGCGTGTTATGGATTATGATGCCTTGTGTCGAGTTAACATTGCTGAATTATGGTATTTAAATGATGAACATAATACTGAAACACTTGAGGACATAAAAAAACAAAGTCATAAATTTTGTCAGCACGTCAAAACGCTTTTTACGGATATAAAAAAACTACAAGATAATCCTGAATACCATCAAGACACAGATAAATTTGAAATAGCATTCCAAAAGATACTCAATAAAAATAAAAAAATAAATCCACCACCTGCATTTAATGCTCTTAAGAATAGCATTGACCCATTGATAGAACTAGAAAAAAGTGTTTGGCACAACCAACCCAG
This sequence comes from Methylococcales bacterium, assembly GCA_003584865.1. Taxonomy (GTDB): domain Bacteria; phylum Pseudomonadota; class Gammaproteobacteria; order Methylococcales; family Methylomonadaceae; genus Methylobacter_C. Next base: position 1,991 of record QVQE01000160.1, on the reverse strand, counting down.
CAATCCATTACCTGTACATTCACTTTTTCGCCATTGCGAAGAATGGCGATGGTGGGTATTTTTTTGGTTTTTCTGTGAGCGGGAAAAATTAAAAGCGATTGCAAGCAGTAATAATCATTTTTCGGGTGATGCATTTTTTATGGATTCATGGGAATTTTATATTCAATGGATTACCCTGGATGAAAGCGATAAAAAATATTTACTAGTTGTAGGGCCTATTTATAAAGAACAAGGCCTAAACAGCACTACAAAACAATTTTATATCCGCTATGGTAAAACCTTAAAGCTTTGTTATAAAGCATTTCACAAATGTTACACTAAAGGTAGTCTAACTCATCTGGCTCATGATGATATTATTCGCCGCATGGTGCATGCACAACTACTGCCCCTATCAAAACAAGAAGTAAAGAAAAGAGTGAGTAGTATTAAAGCTATTTTGCGAATGTTACAGGTCGCGTTAACTAAAAATCCTCAACTTGACTACAGTTATCATGATATTTATACGATTACCTATTACTTAATTTTTTTAGAGCGCATGAGTAGTATTTTGGAATCCGGTGAATACGTATTTCATTTCTCTTTTTCATACCCTAAGCAAAATGGAATACTCTCTATAATGATTCAAGTTGATAAAAGTAAGCTAAATGGTGAAAGAATAATTAACATAACAATAACAGAAAACTGTCATGAAAAACCTCAATCAAACTATCCTTTACAATCCATAGAATATTCGTTAGATACTGAAGAAAAACAAATACAACAGTTTGACAATCAAAAAATAGAGTCTTTTAACAGCAAAATTGAGTATTGGAATGAAACATATGATGTACGCCGAAAAGCAGCACAAGAAATACATATCGCTCTATTAGGTGAGTGGTTGAAAAATCATTATGGCAGTTTAGATGAAGAGAATAAAGACAGTTCAAAAAACACCCGTTTTTACAATTATATTTGCCATAATATATTAAATTGGGTACGCGCGGACGAGTGTAATCTTTTTCGCTTTAAACATGCTCAGCAGGCTATAGATTTGATTGGCCATGTTACGTTAGCAAAGTTGGGAGAAAAATGGAATTCAGAAAAGATAACAAAAGAAATTAATGAGTTAAATAACAAGGAAGACTCTGCAGTATTTCGCGCTATATCCAATAATAAAAACATTTTTATTCCAAAAAATTACCCTAATAATCCACAATTTTATATAAGCCCATCATATACAACAGACTGTTCTCCGTGTTCTTGTATGATTGTCCCTATTACCTTTCAAGGTAGAATATATGGTGCATTAGAAGTTATCGGTTTTAGTGATTATCAATTTCAGTGGAGTCATGAATTGATTTTTACCAATGTTGCCCACCTAATTGCTAATTATATTTATAGTCAACAAATGCTATTTGCCCTGCAAGAAATCACTCGTCTGGCATTACAAAGCTCGGGTGTTGCTCAGACAGTTAAAAATGAAAAAAATGGTGCGTATACACCCCTTTGCGAGCAATTAAGCAAAATATTTTTATCAAAATGTGCCAATCTTTGGATAAAAGATAGTACGAATCATCATATTTATTCCTTTAGAGGTAACACACATGCTACATTATTTAATGGCTGTGAACATGAATTTAATATTAATGAAAACAGAAATTATGTTGCCAGTTATCTTATAGATCAATATGTTAAACAGGGAAAAACTTATGTAGTCGGCAGCGTTGATACAGGTATAGCTGTAAGTCATTTTGATGAAAATCAACAACTTTATATTATAGGAAATGACTCACCAGACACCAAATTAAGAAATATCATAATTAATGATTTAAAAGCTAAAGAGTTATTAGTTTTTTTGTTAATTAATGAAAGGAGACAAGACAACAATAATAGAGAACAAAATATAGGCATCCTTCATAGCGGCCTAAAAGTAGTTGACACTTTTGATGTCAATAAAAAATTAACAACAAGCTACCGTAGCCATTAAAAAACGGCCAGTGACTTTAAAGATA
>QVQE01000142.1 GCA_003584865.1 Methylococcales bacterium | reverse complement strand
TAATATAGGCATCGGCAGCAATTAAAAAACCGCTGTTCCGGCAGCGGGGTCCTGGATCACTTCACCGGCTTGCGGTTGTATACACCGGATAATGCTGTCGATTAAAGGTCGTGGCGTAAAGTATTGGCCTGCCCCTGATTTGGTTTCACTGGCATTCTTTTCTAATAAGCCTTCGTATAAATCCCCCAAACCATCGCGTCTGGCACTAAACCAGTCGATACCGTCTAAGGATTTAATCAGTTGTTCTAAATGACGGGGTTCCCGTAAGCGGGTTTGCGCATCGGCGTAAATGGCTAATATTAACGGGTCGGTGGTAACAACTTTTTCAATGGTTTTATCGGCATCGTTAGGGTCTTTGCTGATTTCTTTACCCGTTGAAAGGATAAACAGAATACGTTTGTATTCGGTCAATAGGGATAAGCCACTTTTGCTATTCAAATCCGGCCAGCGGCAACCTTCTGGGAGTTTATGCTTCTCTAATAATCCGGCTTCGGTATTTTCGAACTCCATTTTAATAAATAACAATAACACCAGTTCTGTCACGTAATCACTGTAGTTAATGCCGTCGTCACGCAATACGTCACAGAGATTCCAGAGTTTTTGTACAATGTCGTTGTTGTTCATAATCCGTTTATTGATAAAGGTAGGGATTGATCAGGCCAACTTGAGTTGGCTCAAAATGGCGAGTAGCAACGATCAGATTATGCTCCAACGCTGTCGCTGCAATCATTAAATCGGCACTATTATGCCCTAACTCTCCACTCAAACGCCCCCAGCGTTTTGCAATGCTAATGGATAACGGCAATATGCGTTGTTGATATCGATGTAAAATAGTGTCCAGCCAGCGTTGTAAGTCTTCTGCAAATTCTGGATTATTGCGCCGCTGCTGGGTTATGCCGCGTTCAACTTCTCCGATAGTAACAACGCTGATGTAAACGTCTAATGAATTGATGCTATGCAGCCATTTTTCCAGGTTCTGGTCACGCTGTTTGCGGCGAATAGCTGACAGAATATCGGTGTCCAATAAAAATGACATTATTCAAAGTCCCTGAGCTGAACATCCATACGCTCAAATTCCCCGTCATCGACAGGCATACTGAGTAGATGATCGATAAAAGAAGGGGCTTTTGCTGCTTCATAGCGTTGAAATTTTTCAAACTCTTCCATTGATAGTACGACTGCCGAAGGTATGCCACGACGGGTGATAACCTGAGCCTTACCCTGTTGAGCGGCATCGACGACAGCACTGAATTTATTTTTAGCGTCTTGTAAGGACCATTGCTTGGTTTGCATAAATACCTCTTGAGCTGGCTAGTTGATCTAGCTAGATTATAACAGGATTTACTTTAACCCATCGCTTGCCAGAGATTCTCATTAAGTGCTTCCAGCACCTTGTCCAGATCACCCTCCAGTAAGGTGTTTAAACGCTTCGCGCCACCATCTTTCTCAAAGGCAAACGCTTAGATCCCGTCAATAAATTGACTTAGGTTAATACTGAAGTAAACCCGCTCTAATCATCAAGCGATGACTGGTTATTTCGGCATCGGCTGGAGTTTCTTTTACATCCTAATCCTAATCGAATTGACTAACTTGGTCATGATATGTTAAATAATGTTGGAGTTTGATGGCAATTGTACTAACAAACTTACCCAGATACTTTCATCAATTTAGCAATTAAAACCAACAAAATCAGGAGTGCTTTATGACGACATACTAAGCAAGCACTCAATGCCGTTCACAACAGCAATAGCTATATGAGAGTTTATACACAATTAGCAGCGGTTAGCCGTTTGCCATCGTCGGGTCTGTACATTGACTAGTCCACAGACCGTTTGCATGACAGAAGTGTAGATCAAATGAGAGCAGCGAAAGCACTTTAAACAAATGTGACAAGGGTTTTGCACGAGTGCGATAGCACTTTGAAACCGTGCGATAAGACATTCCAGTGGTTGTGTATTCACATTGACACAAAAACAATGCACATTCTAATGAATGTCTATTCACTTTGCATCAAAAGGCATTACATATAATTAAAATTTGAATAAGCTTTCAAAGCAATGTGATATCAAAGCTTAAGCAATGTGATTTCGCATTACGAAGACCTGCGGTCACAAAACCAGTTAATCCAGGCTAACTTTAAGCGCCTTCCAGTCACTACGGGCTATATTTATCCTTTATCCATCTTACAGTTGATCTAGCAGTTTCGTTTTTTGCCTAAAATACTCATCATCAGTAATCAGTTTTTTTCTTCGTTGTTCGTCCAGCTTGGTAAACTCAGAAAAAATATCCGGTTTTTGTGTTTTACCCGCATTAGGATTTGTCAGTGCAAATTGCACCATCTCTTTCTGGGTTCCAAACCGTTCAACGTTTTAAAACCTTTAAAAATTGATAACAAGTTTCAATACCTTATCGGCAGCGGATATTTTAATTATTGCTTGATTTGTAATTGTTCAATTTGATCTAATACTTTTTTGGTCTGCTGATGGACTGAGTAGTTACTACTAAAGTCACATTAAAGTAAAATATCGCCCAAAGCATTAAGATATACTTTAGTATTAAGATATACTTTATACCAAACCACCTAACCTTAAACTATAAACATAAACGAGAGAAAATATATGTCGATTAAAAGAATGGTTGATCTGGATTTAGCAGGAAAACGAGTACTTATTCGTCAAGACCTGAACGTGCCTGTAAAAAATGGCCAAGTAACTAGCGACATTCGTATTCAAGCCAGTGTTCCAACCATTGAATTCGCTTTAGCGGCTGGCGCAGCAGTGATGGTAATGTCTCACCTGGGTCGTCCGGCTGAAGGTGTGTATGATGAAGCATCATCATTAAAACCCGTCGCAGAACGTTTATCGTTGTTACTTGGCAAACCTGTACGCCTTGAGAAAGACTGGTTAGACGGTATTACTATTGCACCGGGTGAAGTGGTTCTATGTGAAAATGTCCGCTTTAATGCCGGCGAAGAGAAAAACAATGATGCCTTAGGCCAAAAAATGGCGGCTCTTTGCGATATTTTTGTCATGGATGCGTTTGGTACTGCCCATAGAGCTCAAGCATCAACACACAGTGTAGCCAAGTTTGCACCGATTGCCTGTGCCGGCCCTTTATTAGCCAGTGAATTAGAAGCACTGGGTAAAGCCCTGGAAACGCCTACAAAACCCTTGGTTGCTATTGTGGGTGGTTCTAAAGTGTCCACTAAATTAACCGTCTTAAAGTCTCTGTCCGAGAAGGTTGATCAATTAATCGTGGGCGGTGGCATTGCTAATACCTTTATAGCAGCCGCTGGTTTCCCAGTGGGTAAATCACTTTATGAAGCCGATTTAATTGAAGAAGCTCAACGCCTTATCGCTGCAGCCAAAGCCGCTGGCTCAGATATTCCAATCCCTGTTGATGTCGTCTGTGCAAAAGAATTCTCTGAAACCGCAGAAGCCACTGTTAAAAAAGTGGCAGACGTTGAAGTGGATGATTTGATTCTGGATATTGGTCCTGATACTGCAAAACAATATGCTGAAATCATAAAATCAGCTGGAACCATAGTCTGGAATGGCCCTGTCGGTGTATTTGAAATAGACCAATTCAGCCACGGTACACAATCATTATCGCAAGCTATTGCAGAAAGCAGTGCCTTCTCAATTGCTGGCGGTGGTGATACCTTAGCGGCTATCGATAAATACGGCATTAATGATCAAGTCTCCTATACGTCTACTGGCGGCGGTGCTTTCCTTGAGTTTTTAGAAGGTAAAGAGTTACCTGCAGTTGCTATATTAAAATCAAGAGACTAAACGTAATTATTAACAAATCGACAGATAATACTCATTGCACTCATCGTGCTAGGGTATTATCTGAAGTATTTTAAATGCTTAATCAATCTTGTCACTTGACTTTATACCCCGTACCTTGTACTTTTGATTCACCCACTGTCTATTTCAATAGACAGCATGCTTTTTACTTATTTTAGGTTTAATAATGGCCAGAGTTACAATTGAAGATTGTTTAGAAAATGTAGAAAACCGATTTAAACTGGTTCTATTAGCGAGCACAAGAGCACGCCAGTTAAGTCATGGCGCAACTGAATTTCTTCCTAGAGGAAAAGATAAAGATACCGTTGTTGCCCTGCGTGAAATTGCAGCCGGTCATGTCACAACTGAGAATATAAATTTATTGCATCGTGTAGGGGATTCGCACGACCATACCCCGATGTTCTAAAGCTTCTTATGTCGAAAATAGCCGACGCTACCGGATCACATCGACTTCAGGACGAACTGATTCAACGCCTGAGAACCACACTGTCTGGCTATTTAGATCAAAATCAAATCGATGATTGTATCCGTGCCTATGAGTTTGGCGCGGATGCCCATGCTGGTCAATTCCGTAAAAGTGGTGAAGCTTACATTTGTCACCCGGTTTCTGTGGCGATTACACTGGCAGAAATGCGGATGGATCCTAGCGGCATCATGGCCGCGATTTTGCATGATGTTATAGAAGATACCCCCATCACGAAAAAAGAACTCGCCCATCAATTCAGTACAGAAGTAGCAGAGTTGGTTGATGGCGTTACCAAGCTAACAAAAATTGATGGCAAATCACAAACCCGAGCAGAAGCCCAAGCAGAGAATGTCCGCAAAATGTTTCTTGCAATGGGTAAGGACTTACGGGTTATTCTGGTAAAGCTTGCAGACCGCTTGCATAATATGCAGACACTGGGCGTAATGCCCGCCGATAAAAAACGGCGCATTGCCCGTGAAACCCTGGATATATATGCGCCAATTGCCAATCGTCTAGGCATGAGTAAAATCAGACATAAGCTAGAAGAACTCAGTTTTGAAGCGATGTACCCTATGCGCTATGCCGTACTCACGAATGCCATAAAAAAAGCCCGAGGCAACCGCAGTAAAATCGTGGCTACCATTGAGAGTACTATAAAAAATCGCCTAGAACAGGCTTCTCTTCATTACGAAGTTTCAGGGCGAGAAAAAAATGTCTACAGCATCTATCAAAAGATGTTTCAGAAAAAGCTATCGTTATCAGCTATCTTTGATTTATACGCATTTCGAATTTTTTGTGACAATGTTGACACCTGTTACCGTGCTTTAGGTGTTATTCATAATCTATATAAGCCTATCCCTGGGCGCTTTAAAGATTATATCGCTTTACCCAAAGCCAATGGCTATCAATCCTTACACACCATCGTGATTGGGCCTTATGGCGTGCCGATTGAAATCCAGATCAGAACCCATGAAATGCATCGTATGGCAGAGTCAGGTATTGCGGCTCACTGGCTTTATAAGACTGAGGATGATAAAACTGAAAAGTTTCAAAAACAAGCGAATGAGTGGCTGCGAGATTTACTGGAAATCCAGAAAACTGCAGGCGACTCTCTTGAATTTATCGATAATTTAAAGATTGATTTATTCCCGGAAGAGGTTTTTGTGTTCACACCTAAAGGAGGAATTATCAAAGTTCCACGCGGTGCAACCGTTATAGATTTTGCCTATGCTGTCCATACAGACATCGGAAATGCCTGTGTTTCTGCACGTATTGACAAGCAATTGGTGCCGCTGCAAACCAAACTTGAAAACGGGATGACTGTGGAAATTATTACAGCCTCCTGGGCAAGACCTAACGCACTTTGGCTCAATTATGTAACAACAGTCAAAGCACGTTCCAGTATCCGCAACCATCTAAAGAATTTTAAGCAGCAAGAAGCGATTAGCTTGGGTCGACGACTACTGGAAAAAGAATTACACACCTTAAATATCAATCTGGAAAGCATCGAAGAATCTCGTATCCAGGCGCTACTCAAAGTCATGGTAATACAGTCTTTTAATGAATTACTGGAGGATATTGGTTTAGGCAATAAAATGCCTTTCTTAGTTGCAAAACGACTAACACAGGTTGATATTAATGCGAATACTAAGCTGGATAACCATCAAAATACCGAACAATCACCCTTAATTATTAAGGGAACTGAGGGTATGGTGATTACATTGGCAAAGTGTTGCAGACCCATTCCTGGTGATTTAATCATAGGTTACTTTAATCCTGGTAAAGGCATCGTCATACATCATCATGAATGCCGTAATCGCTCTGTGATTAGCAAACACCACACTAACTGGCTAGATGTTGAGTGGTGCAAAGAAGCAAGTGGTGACTTCCCCACAGAACTTCGTATAGAAATACTGAACCAGCGAGGTTCTCTAGCAACGATTACGGCTACTATTTCCGAATGTGGTTCTAATATCGAGAATGTCACGGTTGTTGACCAGGATGACAGGGTTTGTGTTGATCTGATTACTCTCACCGTTAAAGATCGTACCCATTTAGCTAAAATTATCCGACGATTAAAAGAATTGCCCATTGTTTTAAAAATCATTCGAGTTAAAGGCTAATGGTTTATTGATTTTTTAACTAAATTATTACTTCTAAGCTTGTACAATCTTTATTTTTAGATGATAATAGAGGTCTTTAGCCGATATAGCTAAAGCATAATGGTAATCGTCTTGGTCCTCTCGCAACGATACGCTGTAAACCCCGCCAGGTTCGGAAGGAAGCAACGGTAGCAGCAGATTCGTGTGCCGGGATGTGGCTGATTCGATTACCGCCCAACACATCCACTACTTTTCGAGCCTGCAATGAATTATCAGGTTCTCGCCAGAAAATGGCGTCCCCACAATTTCACAGAAGTCGTCGGTCAAGACCATGTCGTCAAGTCGTTGATTAACGCTTTGCAACATAATAGACTTCATCATGCCTATTTATTTACTGGTACACGCGGTGTAGGCAAAACAACTATCGCCAGAATTTTGGCAAAAGCCATTAACTGCGAAAATCTGCAAGACTTTAATCCCTGTGGTCATTGCGCTGTCTGCCGAGATATTGATGAAGGCCGATTTTTAGATTTAATCGAAGTCGATGCAGCATCACGCACCAAGGTTGAAGATACCAGAGACCTGCTCGATAACGCTCAATACGCACCTAACCAGGGTCGCTATAAAGTCTATATTATCGATGAAGTTCACATGCTGTCCGGGCATAGCTTTAACGCCTTATTAAAAACACTTGAAGAACCACCCGCACATGTAAAGTTTCTTTTAGCAACAACGGATCCCCATAAAATCCCTGTCACTGTATTATCACGTTGTTTGCAATTTAATCTGAAATGCCTGTTGCCTGCCCAGATTTTTTCCCAAATGGAATTTATCCTGCAGCAGGAAAAAATTGAATTTGAAGTCGCGGCCTTAAAACTATTATCCCGTGCAGCTGATGGCAGTATGCGTGATGGCTTAAGCTTACTTGATCAAGCGATCGTGTATGGTAATGGCAAAGTTCCCCTTGAAGAAGTCAGAATGATGTTAGGCACTGTTGCCTTACAACCGGTCGATGACATCTTAATGGCTTTAGCACAAAATGATGCTCCCGCCATTCTTGATAAAATTGATGAAATTGCCAATTTAACACCTGATTTTAGTAATGTATTGCAGCAGATTTTACAAACATTACATCGTATTGCTTTGTTTCAACAAGTACCCACCGCAATAGACGATAGCTTTGATGCTGACATGATCAGCAACTTGTCATCACAAATGACGCCAGAAGAGGTGCAACTTTTTTATCAAATCGGCTTAATAGGACAAAGAGATCTGGATTTAGCACCTGATCCTCGCAGTGGCTTTGAAATGGTCATGCTACGCATGCTCACCTTTAAACCCACCTCAATCAAACAAACCACCGCAGTTGCCAGACCGGTTAAGGCTCAAATACAGCCAAGCAAACCCACTATGAGTCCAGTACGACCCAGTGCTATCTCAGAATCTCGCACAGAATCTCCGATTAATTCGAGTACACCGAATTGGCTAGAAATGATTGTAGCGATGAAGCTAACGGGACTCACCAAAGAATTTGCCAATAACTGCGTACTTGATACTATTGACGACAAAAGCTGTACTCTCATCATAGATCCCAATTACATTAGAAGCAGTAGAGCCGAAGACTCTTTACATAAAGCTTTACAACTCTTTCTTGGAGTCCAGATTAAGCTTAATATAGTAGCCCAAAAAACCACGGCTGACACGCCGGCAATACAGCTATCTAAAGAGCGAGAGCATCAGCAACAAAGCGCCGTTGATACTATTAATTCGGATCGCAATATCCTGGCACTCAAAGAACATTTCGATGCACGGATTTTACCCGGCACTATTGAGCCAATAATCACTAAAGAGGAATAACAAATGAAAAATGCTTTAGGCAACCTGATGCAACAAGCCCAAAAAATGCAAGAAGACTTAAAAAATGCCCAGGATGAACTTGCCTTAATGCAAGTACAAGGGGAGTCAGGAGGTGGCTTAGTCACCATTATCATGACGGGCAAACGCGAAGCCAGAAAAGTAACTATCGATGATTCATTAATTGGCGAAGATAAGGATATGCTTGAAGACTTAGTCGCGGCCGCTATTAATGATGCCGTTAATAAAGTCGGCAAAATGAAAAAAGAAAAAATGTCTGACGTAACCTCAGGAATACCATTACCTCCTGGATTTAAACTACCGTTTTAATATGCAAAAAAAAAGTCTACTCGGACAACTGATACAAAACTTTTGCTGCTTACCCGGTATTGGGCCTAAATCGGCACAACGCATTGCGTTTTATATGTTGCAACGTGACCGGAATGGCGCAAAACTATTAGCAGAAACATTGCTTAAAGCGCTCGATCAGATTAATCATTGTCAGCAATGTAGAACCCTGACCGATCAAATGCTTTGTGAAACCTGTTCAGATAGCTCAAGAAACACCGGGATTCTTTGTATCGTCGAAAGCCCTGCCGATGCCTGGATTATTGATCAGGCAACTGCATTCAAAGGCTGTTATTTTGTTCTACACGGACGTTTATCGCCTCTCGATGGCATTGGACCTGATGAAATCGGACTCAATCTATTAGAGAAGCGGCTCGCATCCGGTACGATAGAAGAACTTATTCTAGCAACCAACTCAACAGTGGAAGGTGAAGCAACCGCTTATTTCATCAGTGAAATAGCTAAGAAACATCACGTACAAGCCAGTAGAATCGCGCATGGCGTACCCATGGGAGGTGAACTTGAGTTTACGGATAGTAGCACTCTATCCCATGCATTTAATGGTCGTAAAATAATTTAAAGGTAGAGAAAATGACTGATTGTTTATTTTGTAAAATGGTTTCGGGTGTCATTAAACCTGATGTGGTTTTTGAAGATGATACTGTACTTGCTTTTAGAGATATTAACCCACAAGCGCCTGTACATATTTTAATTATCCCGAAGACACACATTGCCACTTTAAATGAATTAAATGATACCCAGTTGGCAGGACACTTATTACAAACGGCTGTTAAACTCGCTGAAGCCGAAGGACTCTCTGAAACGGGTTACCGAACCGTCTTTAATTGCAATAAACACGGGGGACAGGAAGTTTACCACTTGCATTTGCATTTATTAGGTGGGCGTCAACTCACCTGGCCGCCGGGTTAAATCTCGGCCTCAAACAACAAAAGTTGGTTATTTAAGAACTCAGGAACGTGCTGTTCCAACCAATAAATAGGCTTAAAAGGTAACCACCCTGCAATAAACCCAACATGCCCACCGCCTTCGGTTATCTCCAGATGGACAGTCGAGGACAGTTCATCTACGGTGGGTAACACCTCTTTTGTCATAAAAGGGTCATCAATCGCTTGAATCACCAAGGTAGCAACACGAATCGATTTGAGGAACTGCCGGGAACTTGATCTTTGATAATAATCGTTAACATCTTTAAATCCATGCAATCTAGCTACCACCCGATCATCGTATTGCCAGAATGATTTTACCGCCGATAAATCACCTAACTGCTCAATTTTACTCGCTTCATGGGTTCTACCTAATTGCTCTAAATATCCCTGCTTTGCTTTAACAAACAGCTTTAACTCGGCTATTAAGTTTTCCCGATAAATCTTTGAAAAACCACTATCTAACTTGGTCGCACAGATATTTAATTCTAAAGGCACTGAAACCGCTATCGCGGCAAAAAGTGACACCTTAGAACCTTGCTCGCCTAACCATTTTAATAATACATTACCACCTAATGAAAAACCTATCACAGCAAAAGGCGTTTCAGGTTCACGCTGGCGTAATACTTGATAAAGAAACTGAATATCTTCGGTCTCACCCGAATGATAACAACGCGCTGAATGATTAAACTCACCACTACAACCTCGAAAGTTTAATGCAACAGTGCGATATCCTTGTATGACTAAGGTGCGCTGCAACCCCTTAATATATTGAGATTGAGAACTACCTGTTAAACCGTGCAGTAAAATAACCAAGGGCTGATGACCCTCCTCCCCATACCAATCGATATCAATAAAATCATTATCGGGTGTGGCAAGTCGCTCACGTCGCACCCCGGAAAGTGGCGACGTTTTGCGCATTAAGGCAGGATATATCGTTTGTAGATGGGCGTTATTAAGCCACCAAGCCGATTTAAATGTTGATTGAATTAACATACCGGCAAACAAGTGGCCTATTTTATCAAAGCGCCCGAAAATGATAACTGTCGCCACGCTTCATATAAAACGATGGCGACCGTATTTGATAGGTTAAGACTCCGGCTTTCTGATTTCATCGGTAAATATAAACAATTTTCAACCGGCATACTTTTGAGAATAGCCTCAGGAATACCGCGAGTTTCAGGGCCGAACAAAAACGCATCCTGATCCATAAAACTCACGTCACTCACCAACTGATTCCCCTTAGTCGTTAATGCAAACAACCGTTTGGGCTGAACAGCTTCAATAAAAGCATCCAAGGATTCATGTTCTTTAACAGAGACCCACTCATGATAATCCAGCCCTGCCCTACGTAACTTCTTATCATCTAACTCAAAGCCTAATGGCTTGATTAAATGTAATTGAGTCCCTGTATTGGCACATAAACGAATAATATTACCCGTATTAGCAGGAATTTCAGGCTCATATAAAACAACATGAAACATCATTTATAACTAGTTATCAGCGTTAACCGATGTCAATTTCCACAACTCATTGTTGTACTCAGAGATGGTTCTATCGGTAGAAAACTTACCACTGTTCGCACAATTGATAATGCTCATTTTTGTCCAACGCTCTTTATCTTGATAAGCAATTTCTACCTGTTTTTGAGCATCAACAAAACTGCGGAAATCAGCGATAGTCACCCAAGGATCATGAGGGCTTCTTAATGAGCTGGCAATACCATCAAAAATATTAGGCTCACACTGATTAAAATGCCCAGATTCAAGTAAGTTCATCACTCTTTGCAAGTCTTCATCCTGCTTAATGATAGCAACAGGATCATAGTTATCACGTAAGCTTTCAACTTGCTCTTCGGTCAATCCAAACAGGAAGAAATTCTCATCACCGACTTCTTCACGAATTTCTATATTAGCGCCATCAAGTGTACCGATGGTTAAAGCACCATTCATCATAAACTTCATATTGCCGGTACCAGAAGCCTCTTTCCCAGCTGTTGAAATTTGTTCTGAAAGATCAGCACCTGGACAAATCTTTTCCATCGCTGACACGCGATAGTTTGGCAGGAAAATTAATTTTAATTTATCACCCACTTCAGGATCATTATTAATTACATTTCCAACGTTATTGATTAATTTGATGATCTTCTTTGCCATGTAATAACCTGGCGCCGCTTTACCTCCAATTAATACACAACGATCCGTCCAATTCGCGGTATCACCCCGCTTAATACGATCATATAAGTGAATCACATGTAGGACGTTCAATAACTGACGTTTATACTCATGAATACGCTTAACTTGCACATCAAATAAAGCATTGACACTGACATCAATATCTAACTCTTGTTTTTTATAATCAATCAATCGTTGTTTCGCGGCTTGCTGAACTGCATACCATTTTTTACAGAATGCCTTATCATCAATATGAAGTTCGAGTTTCTTTAATAAAGACAAATCAGTTAACCATCCATCACCAATAGTTTCGGTAATTAATTCAGCTAATTCTGGGTTACAGGCAGCTAACCAACGACGAGGGGTGACACCGTTTGTTTTATTGTTGAATTTATCAGGCCATAATTCATAAAAATCATGGAATAAACCTTGCTGTAGTAATTTTGAGTGTAATTCAGCAACGCCATTGACCGAATAACTACCGACAATCGCTAGATAAGCCATTCTAACATGTTGCTCACCGCCTTCTTCAATCAACGACATACGTGCAAGACGGGTACTATCGCCTGGCCAACGTACTGAAACCTCGACCAAGAAACGGGCGTTAATTTCAAAGATTATTTCCATCAATCGAGGCAATAATTGCTTAAATAGATTAACTGACCAACGTTCTAAGGCTTCAGGCAACAAGGTATGATTCGTATAAGCCATCGTCTTCTTGGTAATAGCCCAGGCCACATCCCATTTCAGACCATGAATATCAATCAACAAACGCATTAATTCAGCAACAGCAATACTGGGGTGCGTGTCATTCAACTGAAAGCAGTTCTTCTCAGCAAATTTAGTAAAATCATTACCGTGCCGACCCACCCAAAGTGCGATAACATCCTGCAAACTGGCCGAAGCCAGCAAATACTGCTGACGTAAGCGTAGTGCTTTGCCGTTTTCATTAGCATCATTGGGATACAGAACCATAGTGACGTTTTCCGCGCCATTCTTTGCGGCCACTGATTCGGCATAATCCCCAGCATTAAACTCTTGCAAACCAAATTGATCGGTCGCTGTTGCTTTCCATAATCGCAAGGTATTCACCGTACCATTTTGGTAGCCCGGTATCGGCGTATCAAAAGGAACGGCTAATATATCGTAGGTATCGACCCAATAGACTCGCGTATTACCCTTTTCATCAAGATGTGTTTCGGTATGACCACCAAACTTAATCCGCTGCGTATATTCGAGGCGTTGAATTTCCCAAATATTACCATTACGCAACCAATGATCTGGCTCTTCTACCTGCTCACCATTAACAATAGTTTGTGAAAACATCCCATATTC
Source organism: Methylococcales bacterium (assembly GCA_003584865.1). Lineage (GTDB taxonomy): Bacteria > Pseudomonadota > Gammaproteobacteria > Methylococcales > Methylomonadaceae > Methylobacter_C. The sequence continues at coordinate 13,011 of QVQE01000142.1, read as the reverse complement.
ATAGCGTAAGCCATATCCCGTTACCGGTAATTGTAAAGTAGCACAACTATCAATAAAACAAGCCGCTAAACGACCTAGACCACCATTACCCAAACCTGCATCGGGTTCTGAATCAATGATCTCTTCAAGATCAAGACCTAGATCATAAGCCGCTTGTGATATTGCATCCGTAATACCTAAATTCAACATCGCATTGCTGAGCGTCCGACCCATTAAAAACTCCATGGATAAATAATAAGCTCTTTTACAATCTTCAGTCCTGTAAGCGTTATACGTTTTTTTCCAACGCTCGGTGAGTCGGTCACTCACCGCTAATGACAGCGCTTCATAAACATAGTGAACGGATTTACAGTTTTCATCCATACCCAGTCTATGCCCATAATAGCTTTTTATATCCGCTTCAATCTGTTTAGCGTTCATACCTAAATCAGGTAAAGCGGAAATGGACTTAATCGGTTGGCTTTTTTTAAATCGTCTATGCGGCATAATATTATCACTGACTTAGTTAACAAGAAATTCCCTTAACATTCTATCTTAAATAGAATGAAAACATTGCATTTTAAGACATAATAAGCACTTAAACTGGCAAATTACTACCCAATATTATACATAAATACAGGCCATTTACCCTGAAATAAGCAGAAGCATAGCAAATTAATGGTGTAAGATGAGTACCTCACTTCCAGTTTATCACTCTACAATACTGGACAGTCTTGTATATCCGCATATAATGTCAACTGTTAGCCTAATTTATAACAGTTTGATCATATCTATAGACTCTATGGAATACCCACATGCACACTGAACTAACGACTATTGAAATTACCCCCAAATCAAACCATCAATACTCCATCATTTGGCTACATGGATTGGGAGCCGATGGACATGACTTTGAAAACATTGTTCCTGAACTAAACCTAAAAGCAGAGCCTCATACCCATTTTATTTTCCCAAATGCCCCTATTCAACCCGTGACTATCAACGGTGGTATGGAAATGCGGGCTTGGTACGATATTTTAGAGCGATCTTTAGAAAGTAAAGTGGATATTGATGGCATCTACCAATCAGCTACTTTAGTTGAACAACTTATTGCCCAAGAGATATCGAAAGGGATTCCTTCTGAACATATCCTACTGGCGGGATTTTCTCAAGGCGGCGTTATTGCTTTACAAACCGGGCTTAACTACCCACATAAGTTAGCCGGAATCGTAGCCCTTTCAACCTACTTCCCCACCCTTGATACACTAAAAACACAACCGTCGATTGCAAACAAAACCACCCCAATATTTATGGGACATGGCATATTGGATTCAGTGGTCAGTATCGAAACCAGTAAAGCTGCTTACAATACACTTCATGAGTTGCAATATAATGTTCAATGGCACGACTATGTGATGGAACACTCCGTTTGTATTGAAGAAATTCACCATATCACGGCATTTATCAACACTGCGTTTAACTAAAGTGCAGGGCGTCCAAACAAAAAAGGCATACCAAGTTAACCCGGCATGCCTTTGTTAAGGTAGCAATAGTGCCTAATAGTTAAGCTGTTACATAATTAAGCTTTTACTGCTTCAACTATCCCATTAAAAGCTTCAATTCTTAATTTACCTGTCTTAACCAGATCAATACCGGTATCAACGACCATTTTGCATAGGCCTGGCGTTTTATAAACAATCAAGCATAGATAGCCTACAGTTGGAATGGCAATTAACGCGCCGATAAATCCATGCAATCCAAGCACGCCTAATAGCTTTATTAACAAAGCAATGGCGTCAAGTGGTAGTAAAACCATAGCACCAAAATAGGCGATTACTATAAAGGTAAATAATACAAAAACGACAAACTGAAACAGTCTTACTAACCCAACATTAACTTTTTTCATAATTACTTTCAATTTCCTGATAACTTAGAGGCCTTTTAAATCAGTAAAATTTACTGATTGCAATTAGTTATGTTAAAAAGGCCGACTTTTTGAAGGTTGAAATTATACCTTAAAGCAACGGAACTTCGTCATTTTTCTTGTTTTTGAGAAATAATCGATATAAAACCGAACCTGCAGCAAAGCCCCCCAAATGCGCCCACCAGGCAACCGTAATAGTGGGCGCTTCAGAAAGAACCGACGTAGTTGCATTATCTAACTGTAATAGCACCCATAACCCCAGGAAAGTGATAGCGGGTATATTGATTACTATAGGAGGAAAAAAAACAATCACCTGTTCAAACGGGTATAAAAAGAAATAAGCCGCCAATACACCGGCAATTGCACCCGAAGCCCCTATAACAGGGATATCCAGCATAGGATCAAAATACCATTGCAAAAACGTTGCAAAAACACCGCACACTAAATAAAAAACCAGAAAAGGAAAACGCCCCATCCTATCTTCTATATTATCGGCAAATATCCACAAAAACCACATATTGACTATCAAATGCAGCCAGCCAGCGTGTAAAAACAGATTCGTCATAAATGACAAATAACCATCAAAGGGCAACCCCACATAACCACTGGAATAACGAAGAGGCACCATACCATAACGATTTAACAAACCAACTGCCATTTGATCAGGCATTAATTTCATGGCAATAAAAATGCTAGTGCAGACAACTATTAAACCCCAGGTGACATAAGGTCTCGAATAGCAGGGCGCAGTATCTCTAATGGGTATCATTATTTTTAACCTTTGGCCTATGTGAAAAACATGTTTGCTAAGCTTAACAGCTAAAATGGGATTAGCAATCCAGAATGATTTAAATCCTGTCGTTAAAGCAAAAAGATTATAATACCGCAAAATATCCGCTTTTCATCATCTGCGTTAACGCAGCAACTAATTAAGATACATGCAGCCTAATCTTATAGACACCTCACCATCATTTTTGAGCCTATCACTCGCTGAGCCTCTGCACAATGCCGTCAAAAAAATGGGCTTTCAGAAACCGACGCCTGTTCAGCAACAAGCCATCCCCCCCGCTTTAGAATACAAAGATTTATTAGTCAGTGCGGAAACAGGTAGTGGCAAAACCGCTGCGTACTTATTACCAACGCTACACCATCTACTCACCCTACCTTCAAAGAGTTTTGGCACACGCGCACTCGTACTGGCGCCTACTCGTGAGTTAGCACAACAAATCTTTAAGCAGTGCCAACAATTAATCGAAGATACTGATCTTAGTGTCGGTCTTATTACTGGCGGCGAAGACTTTAGACTACAACAGAATATGCTGCGAAGAAATACGGAAGTGGTTATCGCCACACCCGGTCGTCTTTTAGAACTCATGGAACAGGAAACACCTAACTTTACTCATCTTGAAGTGCTCATTTTAGATGAAGCGGATCGAATGCTCGACATGGGCTTTAGTGAAGATGTATTAAGTATCGCCAATAGCTGTAATGCACAAAGGCAAACCCTCCTGTTTTCTGCCACGTTGACCCATTTTGGTGTCATCAAAATGGCTGATAAAGTACTTAAGAATCATGAAGTCGTTGCCTTAAACACACTCCATGACGGGCATCGCAATATTGAGCAGCAAATTATCGTAGCGGATGACAACGACCATAAACAGAAACTGTTAGCGTGGCTTTTACTTAATGAGGCTTATGACAAAGCGCTCGTCTTTACCAACAGTAGAATACAAGCTGATACGCTCCGTGGCCCGCTCCGAGGGCAAAAACTCCGGGTAGGTGTTTTACATGGCGAAATGGATCAAAAAGAACGCAACCGTATGATGGAACTTTATCGAAATGGTGAGGTTAAAATTATGATTGCTACGGATCTTGCCGCGAGAGGACTGGATATCAGAGGCATCAATCTGGTCATTAACTTTGATGTGCCAAGAAATGGCATTAATTATATTCACCGTATTGGTCGTACTGGTCGAGTTGATGAACTGGGACTCACTATTGCCCTGGTTAAAAGTACTGAATGGAATCTAATGTCAGGGATCGAGCGCTTTTTAAAACAGTCCTTTAAACGCAGAACCATCAAAGAGTTAGAAGGCAGCTATAAAGGCCCAAAAAAACTTAAAGCTTCAGGTAAGGCCGCTGGCATTAAGAAGAAAGCACAACCTAAGAAAGCAGATAAAGAAAAAGTTAAAGTCCGTCATAGAGATCAGAAAAATATTGGTAAACGCCGAACACCGGCGAAACCGACTCCTGTAGGACATCAGGAACCTGTTACAAACAACTTAAATCTTGACGGATAGTCGAATCAGCATTCTCATTAATCGTTAATAATAATGGGAAGGATGTCTGTTGAATAAAATGAAATATCTTACGAAGTTTAGATTGTCTGATACCTAAATAGAATGCGTTGACGTTTGTACCAAAAGGTATAGAATCACTGTGGTTTTGATTCTTCTTTTTACGTGTGGTGCTGTTTTGGTCGTGCGAATAAGCTGTTGACGGTATATTTGCGAGGTAACGAATGTTTCTTGATAACACATTAGCAATCATATTAGCGGGTGGTGCCGGTTCCAGGTTGTGTCCGTTGACAATCGATAGAGCCAAACCTTCTGTACCCTTCGGAGGCAGTTACCGCATTATTGATTTCACCCTCTCGAACTGCTTACACTCTGGTTTAAGACGTATTCTGGTCTTGACCCAATACAAATCTCAGTCACTACAAAAGCATTTACGTAATGGGTGGTCAATCTTTAACCCAGAAATCTCTGAATACATCACGCCTGTGCCCCCACAAATGCGCACAGGTGATTCTTGGTATTCAGGTACGGCCGATGCGGTTCACCAGAATCTTTATATGCTTGAACTGAGTGGCGCTAAGTATATATTAATTCTATCAGGAGACCATATTTACCGAATGGATTATGCGGCAATGCTTAAGTTTCACCGAAAGCACCAGGCAGCATTAACCATTGCCTGTATGCCAGTACCGATCCAAGGAGCCGGTTCCTTTGGCATTATGTCAGTGGATGAGCAACAGCGAATTTTCGAATTTAATGAGAAACCGTTAATCCCCAAACATTTACCGGATGACCCCAGTCATGCATTAGCCTCTATGGGTATCTATATTTTTAATATGGATTTACTTCGTCAGGTGTTGCGTGCTGATTATCTTCAGACCGCTTCCAATCATGATTTTGGTAAGGATATTATTCCTAGACTCATTGATGCGCATAGTGTCTGTGCTTACCAATTTGGCGGAGAAGCTGGGCGAGTTACTGCAGATCGATACTGGCGAGATGTCGGCACCATAGATTCTTATTACGCAGCTAACATGGATTTGCTAGAACCCGTGCCGCCGTTAAATTTATATCAGCGAGACTGGCCTATCCGCAACTACAATGGACAAAACCCGCCCGCCCGGATAGTCACTGGAAAGCTAGGAAACAATGGGCGACTGATTGATTCAATGCTGGGTAGTGGAACAGTCGTTTCTGGCGGCACGGTTATGCACTCAATATTGTTTTCTAAAGTGTATGTGGATGAAAATGCAGTGGTTGAAGATTCAATTTTATTTGATGGCGTTCACATTGGCTCTAATGCGCATTTAAAACGATGTATTGTTGATAAGCATGTTCAGATTCCTCCGGGCGAATCCATTGGTATTAATGCAGCAGATGATTTAGCACGCTTCACTATTTCTGATTTAGGCATTACTGTTGTCCCTAAATATTATATGTTTTAGGTGCTTAAAACTTTAATAGACAAGTAAAAAGGCTTGTCTATCATTGGGTCTTTTTCTAATAATTATCAATCTTTTTCTAATAATCATCAATTTGTCACATTTTTTTAGTAGTATCATACACAATTAATTGTTACGTTATTATGAGTCAATAAGCTATGTTAATGTCCTGAAACACATACTTGAGATTTATGTGTAACTAATGAGTAAGTTTTTTAATAGGGCACTGTTCACAACATATTGGTTTAATAAGGAAAAGCTTTAATGGATTCATATCGTCAGAGGTTATTATTATTGTTGTTATTAATGATATCAGGCGCTAACGTAACTGCCGAAGACATCATTGATAAATTATCAATCGGCTCTTTCTCGTTGGGATCATTAGAGGATTGGGAAGCGAGGGAGTTTAATGGTCAAACCCACTATGAGCTGGTTGATTTGGCTGGTGTTAAAGTCTTAAAAGCAGAAAGTGTCAGCAGTGCTTCAGGGATGTTTAGAGAGCAGCGTATTGATTTGCATAAAACACCTTTTATGCATTGGCGTTGGCATATCAGCAATCGCCTATCGCCACACCTGAATGAACAGGAACAATCGGGTGATGATTATGCTGCAAGAGTTTATGTGGTCGTTAGTGGCGGCGCAGCTTTTTGGAAAACGAAGGCCATTAACTATGTGTGGTCAACTACCTCGCCTGTGGGTAAAGTTTGGCCGAGTGCTTACGCTTTTGCGGCAGCTACAGGGAAGATGACTATGATTTCTCTTAGGTCATCAACAAATGAAACCGGTATATGGTATTCAGAAAAGCGTAATGTTCGGGAAGATTTAAAACAACAATTTGGTGAAGATATTCGCTATATCGATGCTGTAGCCATCATGTCCGATAGTGATGATTCAAAAGGGATGGTAACAGCTTATTATGGTGATATTTACTTCACAAAGGATTAGGTTTTTTGATTGTGATGACTGATAACTGTATGGAAACGCAAATTGCCCCATGAATGGTATTAAATTCGCTGAACTTGAACAACTAGAACGCATTATTGAACAATTGGGTGACCATGCTCATACTGAGGTCATAGAACAGATAAGCTATAAAAACAAAGAGTTTCCTATCCATTGCATTTCGATAGGTTCTTCTCGCCCTGACGTACCTGTGTTAGCCTTTTTTGGGGGCATACATGGCTTGGAGAAGATTGGTTCTGAAGTCATCTTGTCCTATATGCAAACCATCAGTCAACTGCTCGATTGGGATGAAGAGTTTCTAGCTCGGTTAGAATATTCTCGGCTGGTTTTTGTGCCGTTGGTTAATCCTGTTGGCGTTTATATAGGAACCCGTAGTAATGGTAATGGCGTTGATCTGATGCGCAATTCACCTATTGAAGGTGTTGGAGACACTCGAATATATAGTGGTCATCGCCTTAGTCCGCATCTGCCCTGGTATCGCGGTGATCAAGACACGATGGAAAAAGAAGCGCAAGCACTGTGCCGAGTGGTCGAGAAACATCTATTCAACTCACCGTTGTCGATTGCGCTTGACTTACATTCGGGCTTTGGCATACGCGATCGTTTATGGTTTCCTTATGCCTACCGTAAAACTCCCTTTAATTTTATTGCCGAAACCATGGCCTTAAAAGAGCTGTTTGATCGTTGTTACCAACACCACATCTATAAAATAGAGCCGACCTGTCACGAGTATGTCATTAGTGGTGACCTGTGGGATTATCTATTGGATGATTTTGTGCAACGCCTTGTCAATCAGCGCTTGTTTTTACCGCTCACATTAGAGATGGGTTCTTGGCTTTGGTTGCGTAAAAGCCCAACGCATCTATTTTCGCGGCACGGTTTTTTTCATCCTTTATTGCCGCACCGTCAGCAGCGCATTTATCGACGCCACTTTTCTCTGTTTGATTTTCTACACCGGAGCCTGTTGTCTCCACAAAAGTGGACTCAGCTTACAGAGGAACAAAGGTTAAGCTTGACTCAAAAAGCAAATGCGCTTTGGTATGAATAATCCTATTGGAAAAAACTGGATCTTGTTACGGGGTTTGGCGCGAGAATCCGCGCATTGGGGCGCTTTTATACCCCAGTTACAAGCGGCCTTTCCAGACGCGACTATTACTCTTTTAGACTTGCCAGGCACAGGGCGTTTTTATCTTGACGTCAGTCCTAGCAGTATTCCTGCAATTGTTGAGCAAGTGCGTCATCAGGCGGCGGCTCAAGACTTACTTAAGCAGCCGGTTACGTTATTGGCTTTGTCCTTGGGAGGCATGGTGGCTTGGGAATGGTTACGCAGTTACCCGAAGGATATTTGTACAGCGACGTTAATGAATACAAGTTTTTCTAATTTGAGTCCTTTTTATCAACGCTTACGATGGCAAATATATCAGGACTTTATTGCTATGATGAAGACCCGCGAGGTTTATCAACGAGAAGTACAGATTATGCAGTTAACCAGTAACCGCACAAATCAAGGCGACACATTACCATTACAATGGCAGAAGATTCAACAAGAACATCCTATCAGTCTTATCAACAGTGTTCGGCAGATTATCGCTGCGGCTCGTTATAAACCCAGTGACCTTAAACCACATCAACCGGTTTTATTACTCAATGGTGGCGAAGATCGCTTAGTATCACCGGCCTGCTCGGAAGCAATACAGCAACACTATCAACTAGAACTACGTCGTCATCCCTGGGCTGGACATGATCTAACCCTAGATGACGGCGATTGGGTGATCGCACAATTAAAGAGTTGGTTGGATAATCTCCTTTAGTATTAATGAGATGAAGCGTTGCTTTGTCACATCGCTCAATGCCGTACAGATACATCAATTTGTCATATTTTTTAAGTAACATTTACGTAATTAATTATTACGTTATATGAGTCAATAAGCTAAGCTATGTTATGTTGTGGGTCACAAAAAAGATACCCATTCTAGGACTGAGTTTACCGATGCGGTCATGGCAGTCAGGGCTTAATGGCCTTACACGGGTAAGCCAGCTATTCAACTTCTTTCAGGATTAAATAATGCCCACTAACCAATTTCTCATCAGTCAACCCACGCCCACTATTACTCAACTTCCAAAACAGGGCGTTAAAAAACAGGATTTTATTAATTATTTTAAACAATACTATGTGCATTTGTTAGGTCGTGATGAAGGCCATCAATCACCTTTTTATGCCGGTGAAGCTTTATCAATGGTGATTCGTGACCACTTGATGGAACATTGGAAGGCTACTCATAAGACCTATAAAAACAACGACTGTAGACGGGGTTATTATTTGTCAATGGAGTTTCTTATGGGACGTACCTTAAGCAATGCCATGCTTAATCTGGGCGTAACAGATAATGTGACTCAAGCGATGTATGATCTCGGCATTGCTATTGAAGAATTGATTAGCAGTGAGGAAGATGCAGGACTTGGTAATGGCGGACTGGGGCGGCTCGCTGCCTGTTTTATAGACAGTTGTGCCACCCTGCAACTACCGGTTATAGGCTATGGCTTACGTTATGAATACGGCATGTTTACCCAGACTATTGTCAATGGTGAGCAAATTGAAAAACCGGATCATTGGCTACGTTACGGTAATGTCTGGGAAATTGAACGTCTGGAATATTCACACCGCATTAAATTTGGTGGTCGTTCCACGGTATGGACGGATGCTAATGGTAAACAGCAATTTAGCTGGGTTGATACGCATGATGTGCTAGCGATCCCTTTTGATACGCCGATACCCGGTTATCAAAATGGCACGGTTAATACCTTACGCCTGTGGAAAGCAGTCGCTACCGAAGAGTTTAATCTGGATGAATTTAATGCCGGTGATTATGCAGAAGCTGTTGCGGCCAAAATTACCGCCGAAAATATCACTATGGTATTGTATCCCAATGATGCCAATGAAAATGGTAAGACGTTAAGGTTACAGCAACAATATTTCCTGGCTTCTGCGAGTTTACAAGATGTCATTGCCCACTGGACAGGATTACACGGTAATGATTTTACACACTTCGCCGAAAAGAGTTGTTTTCAGTTAAACGATACCCACCCCAGTATTGCCATTGCTGAATTGATGCGTTTGTTAATGGATTTGCATGGCTTAGGCTGGGACGAGGCCTGGATCATCACCAAAACAACGATGGCTTATACCAATCACACCTTGTTACCCGAGGCGTTGGAAAAATGGCCGGTTACCTTGATGCAACGACTATTACCTCGACTAATGGACATTATTTTTGAAATTAATGCCCATTTTATCAGTGAAGTCTCCGCCTACTGGCCGGGAGATAGCGAGGTCTTACGCAAAATGTCCATCATCGAGGAAGGTCATCAACAACAGGTAAGAATGGCTCATCTTGCCATAATAGGCAGTTTTTCTGTGAATGGGGTTGCAAAACTGCATACCCAGTTATTGCAACAAGGCTTATTCAGTGACTTTTATGCCTTGTGGCCGCATAAGTTTAATAATAAAACCAATGGGGTCACGCCACGGCGCTGGTTAGCGAGCTGTAACCCAAAATTGGCGAGTTTGATAACAGAAACCATCGGTGACAGTTGGATTACTGATTTATCGCAGTTAAAAAAACTGGAACCCTTTGCCGATGATGCATCATTTCGAGAACGCTGGTACGCTATCAAGCAATCTGCAAAACAGAGTTTGATTGATTTTAAAAAAAACAAAAATGATGCAATATCACATTTAAGTGTGGAGGCTATATTTGATGTCCAGGTTAAACGGATACACGAATATAAACGTCAGTTTTTAAATATTTTGCATGTTATTCATCTTTATAACTGCCTTAAAAAAGGTGATACTAACGACCGGGTAGCGCGTTGTGTATTGATCGGAGGTAAAGCGGCTCCTGGTTACCGAATGGCAAAGAAAATCATCAAATTGATCAATAATGTTGCCCAGGTTATTAATTCAGACCCTACTGTTAATCATAAGCTTACCGTATTATTTCTGGAAGATTATCGTGTTTCAGCCATGGAAAAAATATGTTCCGGTGCTGATTTATCAGAACAAATATCAACAGCGGGTAAGGAAGCCTCCGGCACGGGCAATATGAAACTGATGATGAATGGGGCGATTACTATTGGTACTCTGGATGGTGCCAATATTGAAATTCGTGAAGAAGTGGGTGATGAGAACTTTTTTCTGTTCGGTTTAACAGAAGAACAAATTGAAGCAAAACGAGGGCATTATAATCCTATTGCTATCATTGATCAGGATGAAGACTTGCAGCATGTCATGCATCTTTTGGAATCGGGACATTTTAATCAATTTGAGCCAAGTCTGTTCGATGACCTGATTAACTCCATAAAAAGCCCACATGACCCCTGGATGACGATTGCTGATTTTCGAAGTTATATTGATGCGCAACAACGTGTTGAAGATGCTTATCGAAATAAAGATCATTGGGTCAAAATGAGTATTTTAAATTGCGCAAACAGCGGCAAGTTTTCTACTGATAGAACGATAAGCGAGTACAATCGGGAAATCTGGAAGTTAACACCACAACCCGTTGTGCATGAAAGTTTATAAAAGAGCATATATTCAGTCGTGCTATAGGGAAAGTCATTTATATTATCTTGTTTCAGAGATCATCAGGAGTAAACAATGGATAACAATAAAATAGGGCAGCACATATCCGAGCAATTTAATAACGAACTAAAGGATATACACAATAACCTGTTAACCATGGGTGGGTTGGTTGAGCGGCAACTTGAAATGACTATACAGGCTATTGAGACAGGGGATAGGGAGTTGGCGGAACAGGTTATCAAGAAGGAACATCAGGTTGAAACCCTGGAAAAAACTATCGATCATGAGTGTATGCAGACGCTGGCGTTAAGACAACCGACGGCCTATGATTTAAGGTTGTTGATTACGGTGATTAAAATCATAAATGAACTTGAAAGCATCAACAAAAAGGCTGGATGGATTGCTGAAATAACGCTAAAGTCAATCGGTAGCAGAAGCAGCTTTTCTCATTATGAATTGGAACATCTAACTGTACTTGTTAAGGGCATGTTACATGATGCACTGAATGCCTTCGCGAGACTGTCTCTGGAAAATGTATCCGGCATTATGGAGCGGGAAGCTAATGTTGATCGCGAATATGAGAATGTTTTAAGGCGGTTGAATACCCGAATGATGGAAGATCCCAGAAACATCACCCGCTCTTTAGAAGTGCTCGAGACAGTTCGTGCCTTGGAAAGAATAGGTGATCATGCCTGTTACATCTGTGAGCATTTATTTTATATGATTAAAGGCGAATACGTTCGACTTGCGGATCAGTAATGGATAATGACCTATTAATAAACCAAGCCCGGCAGCTTTATGTTATGTTACTCATAAAGCAATTTGGGCTTTCTGTAGAAAGTAAAACGAGACTAACACGTCTTGAAAATCTAATCATAATGGCTCGTTGCCGTTACCAGCGACGGTTAAACCATTGTGTTCTATGTTATCAATATCGTTCATTTGATTGCATTCGGGAAGCGGGAAAGAAGTCGACTTCATGCCAAATTCTACATTGGCACGCAAAAAACAGCTGAGGCTAATAATTAATACAATGAATCGAGACTAGCCCATGCTAGTATAAAGCCACGTGCTGCTTTAAATCCATCAACCCCTTAAGTGAACTATGCTAATGACCAAGCCTGAACAATCAATTGGTTCTACACCATTAAGTGTAGAAGAGTTAAATCATATCAACGCCTATTGGCGTGCATCAACCTATTTAGCCGCAGGTATGATTTATCTTCGGGATAATCCATTGCTGAAAGAACCATTAAAGCCAGAACATATCAAAAATAGACTGTTAGGTCATTGGGGTTCCAGTCCGGGCTTAAGTTTTATTTATATTCATTTAAACAGAATGATTAATAAATACGGTCTGGATACTATATTTCTGGCAGGCCCTGGGCATGGTGCGCCCGGCGTATTGGCACCGGTTTATCTTGAAGGCACTTACGCAGAAATTTATCCTAATAAAGGTGAAGATGAAGACGGCTTATTGCAGTTTTTTAAAGAGTTTTCTTTTCCGGGCGGGATTGGTAGTCACTGTACACCAGAAACACCGGGTTCTATTCATGAAGGTGGAGAGCTAGGCTATAGTATTTCTCATGCTTATGGAGCCGCTTTTGATAATCCTGATTTAATAGTCGCTGTGGTTGTCGGTGATGGTGAAGCCGAAACAGGGCCATTGGCTACGTCATGGCATTCTAATAAGTTTCTTAATCCCATTTGTGATGGCGCTGTATTGCCTATATTGCATCTGAATGGCTATAAAATAAACAATCCTACTTTCTTATCCCGTATTCCCCATGATGAGTTAAAGCAGTTGTTTCAGGGCTATGGTTA
>QVQE01000157.1 GCA_003584865.1 Methylococcales bacterium | reverse complement strand
GTTACCACCTGCCATTGCTAAATCAGGTTTACCACCACCTTTGCCACCGACCTGAGTCGCTACACAGTTAACTAAATCACCTGCTTTTATCTTTCCTACCTGATCTTTTGAAACCACTGCAATCAAACTAACTTTATCACCTTCAACCACCGATAAGACAACAGCACAACTGCCTAGTTTATTTTTCAATTGATCAGCAAGATCACGTAAGGCTTTAGAATCAACTTCACTCAACTTAACAGCCAACACTTTAATACCCTGTACATCAACCGCTTGAGCAATAAGCGAATCACCCGCAGCACTTGCCAACTTTGAGTTTAAACGCTCAATTTGCTTTTCTAAGCCTCGAGTCTTTTCAAGCAATTGTTCTACTTTTTCAGGTGCTTTATCAGTGGCGCTTTTTAAAAGCGCGGCAATACTACTTAACGCAGCATCACGACTAATAATCCATTCAACACCACCACGACCGGTGACCGCTTCAATTCGTCTAACACCAGCAGCAACACCCGTTTCAGAGATAATTTTAAAGCACCCAATGTCCCCTGCTCTTTTAACATGCGTACCACCGCAAAGCTCAGTCGAGAACTCACCTATTTTCAATACTCTGACTTCATCACCGTATTTTTCACCAAATAAAGCCATAGCACCCGCTTGAACCGCTAAATCCTTAGCCATGACCTCAGCGGTAACCGGATTATTTAAACGGATTTGCTCATTAACCAAACGCTCCAGTACTGTAATTTGTTCAGGCGTCACTGGCTCAAAATGAGAAAAGTCAAAGCGTAAGCGCTCAGGATTGACCAAGGAGCCTTTTTGAGCCACATGCTCACCCAAAACCCCTCTTAATGCTGCGTGCAGTAAATGTGTAGCAGAATGATTAAGTTCAGTCGCTGTCCGCGCTTCGGCATTGACTTTTGCGTGGCATAACTGATCAACATTCAATGTACCCGACAACACTTTACCGGTATGTAAAAATAAAGTACCCCCCTGCTTCTGAGTGTCCGTTACTTCAAAGACAGCACCTGATGCTATAATCTGACCATTGTCACCGACCTGACCGCCCGACTCGCCGTAAAAAGGTGTTTTATCTAAAACGACCAAGCCTTGGTCACCAGCCTGTAAACTGGAAACGGATTGCCCCTGACTGTACAAAGCAATAATTTGAGCCTGATCATCCAGGTGCTCATAACCGGTAAAATCCGTCTGACTATCCAGATTAATGTCCTGACTGTATTCTGCACTAAAGCTACTTGCCGACCGCGCTCTATCACGTTGTGCGGTCATAGCCACTTCAAAACCGGCATGATCAACCGTCAAATTATGTTCACGGGCGAAATCAGCGGTTAAATCCACCGGAAAACCATAAGTATCATACAACTGAAAAACTGTTTCGCCAGGAATGACTGTACCTTGTAATTTAGCAACACAGGCTTCAAGAATTTTCATACCTTGCCCAAGCGTTTCTGCAAAACGCTCTTCTTCCTTCTTTAAAACCTTCTCAACCTGCGCTTGTGCGGCCTTAAGCTCTGGAAAAGCAGACCCCATTTCAGCCACTAAAGGCGCGACTAATTTATAAAAGAATACATCCTGAATACCCAAACGGTAACCATGACGAATAGCGCGTCGAATAATACGCCGTAACACATAACCTCGACCTTCGTTAGACGGCATAACGCCATCCGCCACCAAAAAAGCGCATGAACGAATATGATCAGCAACAACCCGTAAAGAACTCAGTGTTAAATCAGTCGTACCAACAATTTGAGCCGCTGCTTTTAAAATACCTTGAAATAAATCAATTTCGTAATTGTTATGCACATCCTGAAGCACCGCGCTAATACGCTCAAGCCCCATCCCCGTATCAACTGAAGGCTTTGGCAACGGCGTCAACGTACCATCGGCGGCACGATCATATTGCATGAACACCAAGTTCCATACTTCAATATATCGATCACCATCTTCATCAGGCGAACCCGGAGACCCCCCCGGAATATCTTCACCATGATCGTAGAATATCTCAGTACAGGGACCACAAGGACCCACATCACCCATAGACCAAAAGTTATCTTTCGCACCTATCCTGGATAATCTGTCCGCTGGAACACCGACCTCATTCAACCAGATATTGACCGCTTCGACATCTTCTTCAAAAACAGTCACCCATAATTTACTGGCAGGAATTTCGAGTTCTTTAGTTAAAAAATCCCAAGCATAATGAATGGCATCCTTCTTAAAGTAATCGCCAAAGCTAAAGTTACCTAACATTTCAAAAAAGGTATGGTGTCTTGCCGTGTAACCCACATTTTCTAAGTCATTGTGCTTACCACCCGCTCTTACACAACGTTGGGTGGTTGCCGCCTTATTGAAGTTACGCAGCTCTCTTCCTAAAAACACGTCCTTGAACTGAACCATCCCGGCATTAGTAAATAATAAGGTTGGATCGTTACCCGGAACAAGAGAACTGGAAGGTTCTATAGAATGCCCACGCTGACTAAAAAATTCCAGGAAGGCGGTGCGCAACTCGGCGCTAGTCATTTTTTTCATGGTAATAAGTGATTTTTTAAAAGGGCTTAAACAATACCCTACAATTTAATATTTAAATGATCAAATAAAGTACTGATCATAGAGCTGGGGAAACCACGTTGCATTAAAAAACGACTACGTCTCGCCCACTCATTATGATCAAGACGTGCATCATAACCATATTTCTTAATATAAACCTGCTCAATCAAAGCTATCCAATTTCCGCCGGTCTTCTGTACGATCTCGTCAAGAGAAAACCCACTAATTCCATTTCTCTTTAGCTCATAAGTTACGTAAATCGGCCCATAACCCTTCTGAATACGATATCGCGCATAACTTTCGGCATATCTTAAATCGCTTTGCCAGCCTTGTAGAGTCAAATCTTCAATAACAGCCAAACTTTCGTTTTTTTCAAAGCCTTTTGCCAATAACTTATTCAATAACTCAGCTTGGCTATGCTCCCTCATCGCTAATAGTCGAACACACGTCTGTTCAATTTGCTTAAGGTGACTTTTTTTCTCCTCTTGACTCTTAACCATTTACATCAGACGTAATCAATGACTCGTCTTATATCTCGTCTATTTCAGAGGCATCAATCACATCAATAATAGGATGTAATTTACTAAAGGCCTCCGTTCTTATTTTACCTTCAATTTCCTTGGCTTTTTCAGGATGTTCTCTTAAAAACAATTTAACATTCTCTTTGCCCTGGCCGATCTTTTCATCGCCATAACTGTACCACGAACCTGATTTTTGAATAAAGCCATAACTCACCCCTAAATCAACAATTTCACCCAGAAAAGAAATACCTTCTCCGTATAAAATTTCAAACTCTGCCTGTCTAAAGGGCGGCGCTACTTTATTCTTGACCACTTTTACCCGCGTTTCGTTGCCGATAATCTCATCGCCTTTTTTCACCGAACCAGTCCGGCGAATATCTAACCGTACTGAGGCATAAAACTTAAGTGCATTACCCCCCGTTGTGGTTTCAGGACTACCAAACATAACCCCGATTTTCATTCTAATCTGATTAATGAAAATAACCAGGGTATTCGAACGTTTGATATTACCTGTTAGCTTTCTGAGTGCTTGAGACATCAAACGGGCTTGCAGCCCCATGTGAGAATCGCCCATGTCGCCTTCAATTTCAGCCTTGGGAGTTAACGCAGCCACCGAATCAATAACCACAATATCAACCGCACCAGAACGCACTAACATGTCTGTAATTTCTAAAGCCTGTTCACCGGTATCGGGCTGAGAAACCAGTAATTCATCAACATTAACCCCAATTTTTTCAGCATAGCCAGGATCTAGGGCATGTTCAGCATCAACAAAAGCAGCGGTTCCACCTAACTTTTGCACTTCTGCAATCACCTGTAGCGTCAAGGTGGTTTTACCGGATGATTCAGGCCCATAGATTTCAACAACCCGACCTCTGGGTAACCCTCCACAGCCTAAAGCAATATCCAAACCAAGAGAACCGGTAGACACAACATCAATATCACGAGAAGCAGCGACATCTCCCATGCGCATGACGGAACCTTTTCCAAACTGCTTTTCTATCTGCATCAGCGCTGCACCTAGCGCTTTCTTTTTGTTCTCATCCATTATATACACCTTGAAGGTTAGAAAAATGTCGGTTAAGTAGTCCGATTATTATCACATAGACCTATGGGTTCGGGTAGATTAACTGCTTAAAAACTGTCCGCTTTGGCTCTAGCTTCTTTACCCCCCTCAATATCGCCTTGAACTTCGCGTGCGCGGGCAATCAACAACCAACTGTGTTTCTTCATGTTAGCATCGTTAGACGCTAATAATGCAGCTTTTTTTGCCAGATCTTCCGCCAAACGGGGTTTTGACTGTTTTAGCTTTAATAAAGCCAATTTATAATACAAGGTAGCATTACGAGGTTCAATTCTAATGGCTCGCTCTATGGTAGTTGTTGCGGCTTCAACGTTTCCCGATTGACTACTTTGATTAGCGGCGGATGCTAAAACACCCACAGCAGGCGATAAAGGCGGAAATTTTTGGAGCGGCTCAAAAGCTGGCGGCTGAATAACAACGGGTTCCGGCTTAGGTTCTTCCACCACAACAGGTTCTGAGGGCGGTTGTTGCGCTGAATTTAATGCCGCCTGTTCAGAACCTGCCGCTGGTGGGGCTGTCGCTTCCTGTTCTGTTTTCGGCACTTCTGAAACCATAAACTGAGGCTGCACCTCTTCTAATTTCTGGTTAAGGCTTTCAACATTGTCCAGTGGTTTAGTTTCTACTACTTCAGGAGGGGCTTTAGGTATTGGCTTAGGCACAATAACCTGCGTAGGCATTTTTGGCTTTTTCAACGGCAGACGTGTTGTTTTACTGCGAACAACAGCACCACTCCCATACACTGGAGCAGGAGCCTGAGTCGCACAACCCGCCAGCAACAAAGTCAATGCACCAAGTAAAATGAGTCTTCGAATTAGCATAGTTATATATAAAGGGATGTTCATTAAGCTGATTATAGTGTCTTTTAGAACGGGATGTCGTCATCAAAATCTTCATAAGCGGGAGGTGAAGGTGGCAAGCCGCCCTCTGAATGACCAGGTGGCACGGGCGCTTTAGATTGATACGCGGACTTTGACGATGCTGCTGGATATCCAGAAGCCGCTTGATCACCACCAAAATTGACCGTGCCCCCTGTACGACTATCTAACATGTGCATTTCTGTCGCAATAATTTCAGTTGTATAACGATCCTGACCATCCTGTGCTTGCCATTTTCGGGTCTGTAAACGACCTTCTACATAAACCTGACCACCTTTTTTTAGATACTCACCTGCTATTTCAGCCAGCCGATTAAAAAAGACCACTCGATGCCATTCAGTAGACTCTTTCTTTTCACCCGACTTATCTTTCCATCTAAAATTAGTCGCTAACGTTATATTGGCTACAGCACCACCTGATGGCATATAACGAACCTCAGGGTCAGCGCCCAATCTTCCAATCAATGTAACCTTATTAAGCATGTGTTCTCCTAAATTTTATTCGGTTTGCTTCAATGATAACGTTAATTCTATGAAATAACGAAACATAAACTATTTTTTAACGATAAGGTCATATAGTACTCGAACATTAACTTTTTATTAATTTTTTAGTAACAAATCATACGGGTCTCAACGCAGATTCGTACATCAAAAGAATAAATGCCTAGCCTAAAAAACGTTCTAATACAGAGACTAACTGTTCAGTAATCAGTGGCTTAGACAAATAATCATCCATGCCTACCGCTAAACATTTTTCCCGCTCACCTTCCAGAGCGTTAGCTGTCAGCGCAACTACAATTTGACGATCAATTCCTTGGACAGCCTCCAGCAAACGCAGTTCACGGGTTGCCGTATAACCATCCATTACAGGCATGTGGCAATCCATAAAGATCATATCATAGATATTTTGTTCAAGCAGATTAAGGGCTAGCTGACCATTTTCCGCTACATCAGGATTAAGTTCAAATTTGGCTAGCTTGGCAACTATCACCTTTTGATTGATTTTATTATCTTCAACCACAAGGACTTTTTTACCCTGATAACTGACTAATTGTCGGGGCGGTAACTCAGGCTCCTTGATGACTAGGCGTGAATGATGCTGAACCGCATTCACCATCGCATCATAAAGCTGCATTTGCCGTACTGGTTTTAATAGGCGTTGACAAATATTAGTGCCCAAAAATTCGGCTGGTTCCACCTGATTATCGGATGATAAGATAATAATGGGTAAGTTAGCTAAGGTTGGTATCTGAGCCAGACACTTTGCCAGAGTTAAGCCATCCATCACCGGCATCTGCATATCTAGTAACATGAGATCGTAGTTAATTCCCTGCCCAGCTGATATCTGCAAATGAAACAGCGCTGCACTGCCGTTATCAATCTCACTGACTAACAACCCCCATCGCGTTAAATACGTGTTGAGTATTTCACGGTTAGTGGCATTATCATCGACGATCAGAACCCGTTTACCGGAAAGATCACAGGAGAACCCTACTTCCTCTGAGCTATCACTAGGCTGTAGAGGCAAAGTAAACCAAAAGCAGGCACCATGACCTAAACTACTGTTAACACCAATAACTCCCCCCATGAGTTCGACCAGTTTTTTACTGATTGAGAGTCCTAGACCGGTTCCTCCAAAACGCCTTGAAGTGGCACTATCCGCTTGAGTAAACGACTCAAATAAATGCACCTGTGCTTTTGGAGAAATGCCGATACCCGTATCGCGTACCTCAAAACGTAGCTCAGTCGGATTATCCAGGATAATACTGACCGAGACTTCACCCTGCTCAGTAAATTTAACAGCATTGCCCACTAAATTAGTTAGTATTTGCCGCAGGCGCATGGGATCCCCCTGCCAACGCATTGGCATGGGAATAGGAATTAAACAAGCCAACTCCAAGCCCCTGGCATGAGCTCGACTCGCCATTAACACACAAATATCTTCGACTAAATCAACCAGATTAAAATCAATCTTTTCCACTTCAAATTGACCTGCCTCCAACTTAGAGAAATCCAGAATATCACCAATAATTTCCAGTAAATTTTCACCCGACCGATGCGCTGTTTCAAGCCAGTCCCGCTGGGTAGGTGTCATTTGTGTATCGCACAGCAAATCCAGCATACCCAGCACACCATTCATAGGGGTACGAATTTCATGTGACATATTAGCAAGAAATTGGCTCTTACTAAGATTAGCCGCCTCTGCGGCCTGTTTAGCACTAAAAAGCTCCCGTTCTAATTGCTTGCTTTGAGTAATGTCTCGAAGAATCAGGGATACCCCCACAATAGTATCCGTTTCATTAAAAATGGGTGACTTGGTAACAGACACTTCAACTAATGTACCGTCTTTGCGGCAACTCATCGTTTCATAAGGCCTGATTCTTTGCCCGTTGGCCACTTGATTAAAAATGAGCTGTTCTTCATCAAAAAGTTCTGGCGGAAACAACCTTAACAATGAGTTACCGATCATTTCGCTAGCCGCATAGCCCAACATATTTGTGGCACTATCATTCCAGCTGGTGACAACACCATCCAGCCCCTTGCTTATGATTGCATCTTCGGATGACTGAATAATTGACTCGAAATGTTGACTTAAGTTTTCCAGCTTTTTACGTTTGGATATATCCTTGATGTACCCCACAAAAATACGGCGGTTACCAAGATTTACTTCATCGATCATCAAGTCCATTGGAAATACAATGCCCCCCTTACGCACTCCCAAGACTTCTCGCTCTCGTTTAGAACCAATGATTTTAGGTGGCTCACCCCTCAAATAATTTTTAAGGTATCCATCATGTTCACTGTGAAAAAGATCGGGCATGAGAATATTAACATTTTGCCCGATAACGTCTTCTTTAGAATAAGCAAAAATAACATTACTAGCCGGATTGTATTCTTCGATGAGACCTTGTTCGCTGATAACCACCATACCGATTGCACTGGTATTGATTAAAGCATGCAGCCGCGCTTCATTCGCCTTACGTTCGCTAATATCGCTGAATAATGCAAAAGAATACAAGGCCTCGCCTTGATTGTCGCGCACCACATTACCATGCACCAAACAGAACAATTTTGTACCATCTGAGCGTCGTATCTCTACTTCTAATTGGTAGTTGTCGTGCATAAGAGCATAGTTATCAGACACGATCAACTCAAAATAGGGCTTACCCACTATGGTATCCTGTTCTATACCTAATAACATAGCCATCGCCTGGTTAGCTTCGGTAATGATATTGTTTAAATCCAGCATTACAAAACCCTGCCAGGTCGTCGCCAGAATAGAATCAACGCGATTGCGCGAATTATTGATCTTGGCTCCTAAAACAGTAAACAGTAAACCAGTTACCGTTAGCAAAATAGCGACGACGCCAACGATAATAGACAACATTTTCGGGCTGATTGCAACGTCCCCATCATCACTGTAGGGATGCTCATGAATGAAACTGGTCGCTCCCATGGCAATATAGTGCATACTGGAAATAGCACCACCCAATACGCAGCCTCCAATCACTGACGAGAGGTAAGAGGTAGTATTCGAAGAAAGTCTTGCTAAAAACACTTTAGTGAGTAACGCAGTAACCCCTAGGCCGAGGGCGGCGAGAAATGAAATGAGGAACAGTAATGGGTCATACCGCAAGATACCCGCTAAGCGGACTGCAGACATGCCGTAGAAGTGCATCCCGCAAATGCCCAGAGCCATTACTATGCCGCCCAGTACTAATTTACCCAATGAAACATGTTTAGTAGCAATGAGGTGCAGAGAGACTGCGGCAGCAAAAATAGCCGGTAAAATCGAGAACCCGGTAACCCATGGATCATAGCTTACCCTGCCATCAATACGAAATGCCAACATACCGATAAAATGCATTGCCCAAATGCCGGCTCCCAACACCAAGGAACCGAAGGGTAACCAATAAATACGTTTGCTGGTACGCGCTATTCGCTCCACCATCTCAAAAGCGCAGAAAGAAGCAAAAACAGCAATAAACACCGACGCGATAACCATAGATATGTCATAGTTGCTGTTATAAACCGGATAAATTCTTTCCTGAGAACTTAGAAAAAAATTATTTAACATCAATATCACACTTATAGCAGACCGCCAAAGATCGAGTCAGAAGCAAACTATCTAATCCTTTTTTGTGCATAGTTACAATATTGGTGAATTCTAACATAATTACCTGATAAAACAGGTCGAGAATAGCTACCGATCGAATCAGAGAATTATGATGATTTATGGAAGATGTTAAAACACTACAGTTTATGCTTTATTGTTTGACGTTAACAGATGCACGGGTAAAGCTGAAGAAACTTTACCCGACATTATAAAACTGACTGAGTACTAGTTTGTTTGGGCTATAAATTTAAAGTACTCACTTTCAGAGAAAATATCACGATTGTCTACCACGTTATCTAAATATACCTTGCCTTCTAAATGATCAAACTCATGCTGAAATATTCTAGCGACAAAGCCTTCTAAGCACGTTTCAATCAAAAGACCATTCGTGTCGGTATAAGTAATGAGTATATTTTTATATCGAGGCACTAAGGCGCGTATACCCGGAATACTTAAACATCCTTCCCAATCTTTTTCCTTATCATCAGATAACGCTTTAAAACGTGGATTAATCATTACCGTCGGTGTCATCAGTGGCGCATGAGGATACCGTGTAGAAGGACGAGAGGCGATTATAATGATTTGTCTTGATACACTGATTTGAGGCGCAGCAATACCGACGCCTTGAGTTGAGGCCAGTGTATCTTGCAGGACTCTAATAAGTTCCTGAGTTTCTGAGCTATCGATATCAGTGACAATCTCTGCTGGATGGCGTAATACAGGGTTACCCAATTGAGCAATTTCGCGAATATGAGTCATTATGATCCCTGTAATTCATTTAATATCACTGATTGAGCTTGTATTTGCTCTTCATCAGTCGTATTTAATAATTGCAGATAACTACCATCAGCCTGTAGCAACCAGGCTTGAGTATTATCTTTAAGATATAAATCGAGGTCATGCAAAATGCGGTTACAGAGTCGTTTGCTTTCAATGGGGAAACAGATTTCAACACGCCTAAACATGTTTCTATTCATTAAGTCGGCGCTAGAGGCATAGACTTCTTGATTACCATCATTAGAAAAAGCATAGATGCGAGCGTGCTCCAAAAAGCGTCCGATAATGGCGCGAACTTCTATATTTTCAGAGACACCCTGAATACCCGGTTTAAGGCAACAAATTCCACGGACAATTAGCTTAACCTCAACACCTGCTTGAGAGGCTCGATAGAGAGCCTGTATGGCTTGCTCTTCCACGATTGCATTAACCTGAATAATAATCTTCGCAGGCTTACCATTTTTAGCATGGGTTATCTCACGTTCAATTTTTTCCAGAATACCTTTATGTAAAGTGAAAGGAGATTGCAGTAATTTATTTAATTTAGTCACTTTACCTAAGCTAGTGAGCTGTGCAAAAACCCGCCTGACATCTTCACCCAATTCTTTATTAC
The DNA here is from genome assembly GCA_003584865.1 of Methylococcales bacterium. Taxonomy (GTDB): domain Bacteria; phylum Pseudomonadota; class Gammaproteobacteria; order Methylococcales; family Methylomonadaceae; genus Methylobacter_C. Next base: position 15,605 of record QVQE01000157.1, on the reverse strand, counting down.
AAGAAAACAGGCCGTAATCCGTATAAAGCTGTGCTGTTTTTGGATGGTAGTTGCCCGTTCCTAAATGGACATAATTGCGTAACTCCCTACCTTCTCTACGTAATACCAGACACATTTTGGCATGCGTTTTATAGCCTACGACACCATAAACAACATGCACTGCGGCTTCCTGTAATTTGGAGGCTAAATCAATATTGGCCTTTTCGTCAAAGCGGGCTCTTAATTCAATAACAACCGTAACTTCTTTTCCCGCTCTTGCGGCTCTAATTAAAGCAGCCACGACCGGCGAATCTGCACCCGTACGATACAGGGTTTGTTTAATAGCCAACACTTCGGATGAGGCGGCGGCTTGGCGTAAGAACTCAACAACGGGTGAAAAGGATTCAAAGGGGTGATGTAATAAAATATCATGACGCTTTATGGCTGCAAAAATATCTTTATTACGCGCAAGCTGTGACGGTGTGCTGGGTTTAAAAGGTGTAAACTTAAGATCAGGTCTGTCAACCAAGCTATTGATTTCTTGAATTCTATTTAGATTGACAGGGCCATTGACCAAGAATAATCTGTCACGGTTCATTTCAAAACGGTCTAGCAAGAAATTGACAGTATCATCTGGACAAGCCGCATCTATTTCCAGGCGGACTTCATCACCATAATTACGCATCGCCAGTTCGCCCTGAACAGCGAGCAATAAATCATCAATTGCATCATCATCGACAAAAAAATCACTATTACGGGTAACTCTAAATTGATAACAGCCTTTAACAGTCATTCCGGTAAATAATTCACTGACAAAGGCGTGAATAATAGAGGATAAAAATACAAAGTCACTGGGGCCACTTTGTGTTTCTTCTGCGGGTAATTGAATAACGCGGGGTAGTGCGCGGGGTGCTTGTAAAATAGCGCGACCACTGTTTCTGCCAAAGGCATCTTTACCCGTCAACGAAATAATAAAGTTTAAACTTTTATTCAGTATCCGGGGAAAGGGGTGTGCAGAATCCAGTCCAACGGGCGTTAAGATAGGTAATAATTCGTCATTAAAATACTTGGCTAACCATTTTTGTTGCGCCTCATTCCACTCAGTTCTTCGAATGAAGCGAATGTTTTCTGCGTTGAGTTTTGGAATTAAAATTTCATTAAGAACTTGATATTGTTCTTCCACTAATTTATGAGAATCAATAGAAATCTGTTCCAGTTGTTCTTTTGGGGTTAATCCGTCAGACCCAATTGTTTTGTGATCAATAGCGGCCATTTCCAGGACACTGGCAACACGTACTTCAAAAAACTCATCCAGGTTTGAACAGGAGATGCAAAGGTAGTTGAGTCTTTCAAGTAAAGGAACCGACTCATTTTTGGCTTGTGCCAATACGCGTTTATTGAACGCCAGCAAGCTGATGTCGCGATTAATGTACAATTCTGGTTTCTCAAGATTTATTTCTTCAACACTCTCTAGGGTATCCATATCATTCCTTAAACTATCGGGTATAACACCGCTGATTAAAACATGTCGATCACTCACTCGCACGATATGTAGATTTAAATGGGCTTGTGCTAATTGGGTATTTATTTCTTTCAAACTAAAAGCAGCCAACAGCGAGTTATAAAAGTCTCGCTGTAAAATGGCAGGTTCGTTGGCAGCATATTGCTTGACCATGTCCTGAGCTGCTTCAATACTATCAGGACGCAACAAGTCCATAACGCAGATAAGCGCATTAGGTTTTGCATATTTCTTTATGGTCTGCCACAGCACCTGCGGATCAGGTAAATGATGCAACAGACTGTTACTAAAGATTATCTCATAACTGGATTGCGGTAATATGACATCCGGCAAGAGTCCTTTAATAAAACTAATTTGCTCACTTAAGTCCGAGGTTAAAGCCGATTTTGCATACTGTAGCATGGGATCTGAGCCATCCACCGCGTGGAGATTAGCGGATGGAAACGCTTTAGCAAAGCGGAAGCTGATGTCGCCTGACCCACAGCCTAAGTCCAGCGCTGTACCACTAAAGCCAGGGTCATTAATCAGTATTTGTAATTGGAGTATAAAATCATTATGAGGCGTTTTAAAATCAGCTTCAGCGTAAGCTTTTACTTGATCAATATCTTCCATTAATTCGGATTCTAATACTCGATTCATACGTTAAAGCCTCTGTTCCCCTGTAATCCACCGGTGTGAATAGCGATAATCCGCTGACCCGGTTTAAATATGTTATTTTTGATTAAATCATAAAGAGCAAACATCATTTTCCCCGTATAAACAGGCTCTAATAGGATGCCGGCTTTATTTTCAAAATCGTTCATAAAACGTATTAATTCTTCAGTCGTTTTAGCAAAACCACCTAAATGATAGTTTAAATTAATATCCCACTGGTTACTCGGTTTTGCTAGTAAGGCTTTAACATCCGTTGCTAAAAATTCGGCATGTTTTAAGGCAGCAAAACCTAATAAAGTGACCCGTTGGGGTGCTGCATCAATCATACCGGCTAAAGTTGTTCCGGTGCCACAAGGGACACAAAGAATGTCATAACTGACATCAATTTCATTAACGAGTTCCGCAACACCTTTTAATGCTAATAATTGCGCACCGCCCTCCGGTAACCAGTATTGATTGGGTTTAATATCGGGCAATCCCTGAGGATCTTTATATTGCCGCAATGTTCTATACTCCGAGCGAGATATAAAGGTGAGTTCCATACCCCAGTCTTGCATATCCATGAGAGTGGGTGTTAACACGCTAGATTGCTCGCCACGGATAAAACCTTGTGTTTTTAAACCTAACAGTTTGCCCGTATAAGCCAAAGCATGTAAATGATTAGAATAAGCACCGCCCATACTGATAATGGTGTCTGCATTTAAAGATAGCGCATGATGTAGACAATACTTAAGTTTTCGCCATTTGTTGCCAGAAATAATGGGATGCAATAAATCATCACGTTTCATCCATAGCTCAATAGAAAACTCAGTTAATAAAGGGTCATCAATTTTTGTTAAAACGGATGCCTGAAAAGTATTTTCTAAGTTAATAAGGTCAGGATGCATCAGGGTTCGAATGTTTTAACTAAACGTTGGAATAAGGACGTATTTCATAGCTGTTTAGTTGATTTTTTCAGGCGGTATTCTTTAAACTGCGCCTTCAATTGTTTTACTAAGCGGTACACAGCGCTTTCAGTAATCTTATCATGAGCCCATTTCAACCAGCGAGTGATAGTAGTGTAAACACTGTTTATCAATGAGAAGGATAGCAACTGGGGTTTAGTGAGTGCAAACACTCTAGCGACCAATAAAGTACCCAGTAGTTTGGCTAATATCTCCGTGAGAATACCTTGTAAAATTAACCCATTAGCTATTAATGCGAAAGCGATCAGGTTGATAGGTGCTACAATCATTAATGGAATTGCAAAAGCAATTAACGCAATTGAGGGTGTTGTTTGTCTTAACCATTCTTCAGCATGTTCAAGATGCAGCCAGTGAGATAAGGCGCGTCCCAAGGAAGTCAATACATCCCATAACCACTCTTCGATGAGTAGTAAAATAGCTAAAAAGGAGAGCAGGAGTTTTTTCATTGATGACCTGGAAAGGGCGAAAAGGGGGTATTGTAGCTGATTTAAATGGAACTTTTTTGTTGCTAAAAATAAATAGCCTGATAATGTTACAATATTACACGTTACCTCAGTTTTTTACAGTAAGATTTATGAATCCATTACCTAGTTCAACTGCACTAATCGATCGTTTTGGTAGAAAGGTTGATTATTTGAGAATATCTATCACTGATCGGTGTGATTTTCGTTGTGTCTATTGTATGGCAGAAGACATGACTTTTTTACCGCGTTCGCAGGTATTAACTTTAGAAGAGATTTATACCTTAGCGCAAGTGTTTGTTGAATTAGGCGTTAAAAAGATCAGAGTTACCGGTGGGGAACCACTGGTTAGAAAAGGTGCATTGGAATTATTGGCCAATATAGGGGCACTTGAAGGCTTAAAAGAGTTAGTGATTACGACTAATGGTTCACAATTAAAAAGTCTGGCTTCGCAGTTGAAAGAATCGGGGGTTAAACGAATTAATATTAGTCTGGATACTTTAGATTCTGATAAGTTTAAAGCGATTACTCGCACCGGTGATTTGCAACACGTATTAGAGGGTATTCAAGCGGCTAAAGCAGAAGGTTTTGAACGTATCAAAATTAATGCTGTTATCCTTAAAGGTAGAAATCATCTTGAAGTCAATCATCTGGTTCAATTTGCCGTGGATAATGAAATTGATATTAGTTTCATCGAAGAAATGCCACTTGGTGTCGTCGGGCAACATGATCGTACTGAAGCTTATTATTCGAGTCATTTAATTCAGGCTGATTTAGCGCAACAGTTTTCTTTAGTTCCTTCCATTGAAAAAACAGGAGGGCCTTCAAATTACTTTAAAGTGGCTGGAACACAAACACGTGTGGGCTTTATTTCTCCACACAGTAATAATTTTTGCAGTACCTGTAATCGGGTACGCTTAACGGTAGAAGGTCAGTTATTATTATGCTTGGGAAATGAGCATTCAGTGGATTTAAAGGCAGTATTAAGAGCTTATCCAGGTGATAGTGATAAGCTTAAACAAACTATTATTGACGCTATGTTAATTAAACCAGAAAAACATGAGTTTAATATTCATGAACAGCCGATTATATTACGATATATGAATATGACGGGGGGATAATTGTTACATTATCTTTTCAAAATACTGCACAATAAGCTGTAGCGTTCGATTACCCCTAAACTCATTAATATCTAATTTGTAAGCGACTCTAATTTGCCTCAATCCTAACCAATGCTCTGGCTGATCAACAAAAAAAGCAATGGCATCAATAGGTGATTGACCTTCTGGTTTTCTTAAAACTAATTTAAGATGTCTCTGCCCAACAATACGCGCTTGCAAAACATCAAATACACCATCAAATAAAGGCTCTGGAAACTCTTGCCCCCAAATAGCCGCGTTTTGTATTAGATCAGCAGTTTCAATACTTATCTCTTCTTCAGATAATTCACCGTCAGATAGTATTTTTTGCTCTAAATCAACGCCCGCTAAACGCTTACTCACCATTGCATCAAAGGCTAAGGCAAAGGCTGGATAATCATGCATTGTTATAGTCAAGCCTGCCGCCATGGCGTGCCCACCGAACTTACTTAATAGCTTAGGATAAACAACAGCAATATCACTCAACACATCTCGAATATGAATACCCGGAATAGAACGGCCTGAGCCTTTTATTAAATCCTTACCCGCTGGTGCAAAGGCAATTACAGGGCGATGTATTTGATCTTTTATACGTGCCGCCAATATTCCTATCACACCTTGATGCCAACCCGAATCAAATAAGCAAACACCGGCGGGTAAGTGGTTCTTATCCAAGGTCTTCATCTCACTCATTAAAGTCATGGCCTCATGCTTCATCAGTGCTTCAACTTCTCTGCGCTCGTTATTTAGCCCATCAAGCTGTACCGCCATCGTTTTTGCCGACACCGGATCATCAGAAAGCAAACAACTAATGCCCAAAGACATGTCATCCATACGCCCAGCGGCATTTAAGCGAGGCGCAAGAGAAAACCCCAAATCAGACGCGGTGATGGTTTGAGCATTTTTACCCGCTACGTCAATCAGGGCATTAATTCCGGGATGACTGCGCCCTGTGCGAATTCTTAATAAGCCTTGATGGACTAAAATTCGATTAACCTGCTCCAGTGCAACCACATCTGCAACCGTGCCTAGAGCCACATAATCCAGTAATTGTGCCAGGTTGGGTTCTTGATGTTGATGTTTTTCAAACCAACCCATATCCCTTAAACGACTTCTTAAAGCCATTAACACATAAAAGATGACACCCACACCGGCAATGGACTTACCAGGAAAGCGATCATCAACCAGATTAGGATTAACAATGGCATGAGCGGCAGGCAACTCAAACCCCGGTAGATGATGATCAGTTATGAGTACTTTAATCCCTAGTGCTATTGCCGCATCTACACCTTCAACACTGGATATGCCATTATCAACAGTAATAATGACATCAGGATTTTTCAATTTGACTAAATCGACGATTTCAGGTGTTAAGCCATACCCGTATTCAAAACGATTGGGTACCACAAAAGAGACTTGCGCTACCCCCAGTAAGGTCAAGCCTTTAATGGCAAGTGCACAACTCGTTGCTCCATCAGCATCAAAATCAGCGACGATGGTAATGTGCTGCTTCTCATTAATGGCTACCATTAAATGAGAAACCATGGCTTCCATTCCCGATAACAACCAGGGAGACGGTAGCTTTGCGAGGGTTCTATCCAGCTCGGTTTCTGACGTGATACCCCGAGCAAGAAACAAACGCTTTAGCAAGGGATGAATATTATCTGATAGCGCCCCTCTTTTTCTAACAGGTCGCTGTACGATTGTTTTTTTTACGCCTTGGTAATACATGGGATTTTGAAAAGAAAACTGTGAGACAAATAAACGAATGGGTTCATTATAAACTTCTTTGGATATTTTTACTGTTTCTCAAGCTTCCCCTTTCTGAGAATGGCTGTAAACAAAAAAGGGCCGTAAGGCCCTTTTTATTTAATCAACTACTTTAAAACTCTTTACTCTTCTTCTTTTTCAACTTCTTTAATGCTTAATCTAACTCTACCTTGACGGTCGATTTCAAGCACTTTAACTCTAACAATATCACCTTCATTCAAACGATCGCTGACTTTATCAACGTGTTCGTCTGAGATTTGAGAGATATGAACCAATCCATCTTTACCCGGCAGGATCGTAACAAAAGCACCGAAGTCCATCAATCTGACTACTTTACCTTCATAAGTTTTACCGACTTCAACTTCAGCAGTAATTTCTTCGATAAGACGACGCGCTTCTTCGCCAGCCGCTTTATCAACAGACGCAACTTTAACGATACCATCATCAGTCAAATCAACGCTAGCACCGGTTTGTTCTGTGATGCTACGAATAGTTGCACCACCTTTACCAATAACTTCACGTATTTTGCTTGGATCAATTTTGAAAGTAATAATACGCGGTGCAAAATCAGACATTTCATCACGAGTGCTTGATAACGCCTTATTCATTTCATCCAGAATATGTAAACGACCTTGCTTTGCTTGTTCCAGAGCCGTTTTCATAATTTCTGCAGTGATACCATCAATTTTGATATCCATTTGCAATGCAGTGATTCCGTTGACTGAACCAGCCACTTTGAAATCCATATCACCTAAGTGATCTTCATCACCCATGATATCGGATAAAACTGCGAAGTTATCACCTTCTTTAATCAAACCCATTGCAATACCAGCAACCGGCGAACTAATGGGTACACCTGCATCCATTAAGGCTAAGCTACTTCCACAGACAGAAGCCATAGAACTTGAACCATTTGATTCTGTAATTTCAGAAACTACGCGGATGGTATAAGGAAACTCATCCATGTTGGGTAGAACCGCAGCAACACCGCGTTTGGCTAATCGACCATGACCAATTTCACGACGTTTAGGCGAACCTACAAAACCTGTTTCCCCTACGCTGTAAGGAGGAAAATTGTAATGGAGCATGAAAGGTTCTTTATATTCACCGGCTAATGCATCAATAATTTGTGCATCACGCGCAGTACCTAAGGTTGCAACAACCAAGGCTTGAGTTTCACCGCGTGTAAATAAAGCAGAGCCATGTGTTCTTGGTAATACACCCGTTCTGATAGTGATCGGTCTAATTTTGTCCAATGGACGACCATCAATTCGTTTACTTTCATCAAGAATAGCATTACGTACAATACGGTACTCTAAGTGCTCGATAATACCGCGAATGTCATTTTCAGCATAATTCTCTGATAACTTCTCAATAACCGCATTACGAATTCCTTTGAGTTGCTCTTGGCGAACCAATTTTTCTGCAACGGTATAAGCTTCTTTAATGCCTGCTTCAACTTCGTGAGTCACCAATTCAATCAGTTCTGCATTAGCGGCTGGAGCGACCCACTCCACTACGCCGGTTCCAGCTGATTGAGCAAATTCATTAATTGCAGTAATAGCCACTTGCATTTGCTCATGACCAAATAAAACAGCACCCAACATCACTTCTTCAGACAGTTCTAATGCTTCTGATTCAACCATTAATACGGCTTGAGAAGTACCCGCTACGACGAGTGTGAGTTGAGACTCTAGTAATTCAGCTGGAGAAGGATTTAATAAATACTCACCGTCTTTATAACCTACACAAGCAGCGCCAACAGGACCGTTAAAAGGTAGACCTGAAACGGCTAATGCAGCAGAAGCCCCTAAAAGAGAGGCGATTTCTGGATCGACATCAGGATTTAAAGAAATCACTGTGGCAACAATTTGAACTTCGTTAGTATAACCTTCTGGAAAGAGCGGTCGAATCGGCCGATCAATCAATCTTGATGTTAACGTCTCTTTTTCGCTGGGACGACCTTCTCTTTTAAAAAAACCGCCCGGGATTTTACCCGCTGCATAAGCTTTTTCTTGATAATTAACTGTTAGTGGAAAAAAGTCTCCTCCATTAGCTTCTTTTTTACCAACGACGGTAACCAGTAATGAGGTTCCATCTATATCGATTATGACAGCGCCATCGGCTTGACGCGCTATTTCACCCGTTTCTAAAGTAACAAGTTTATCGCCGTACTGAAATTCTTTCCTAATAGGATTCACTATTGGGTTCCTTTGTTTAAATATTATTTAAAGGCTTGTGCTGGGTTAACTTACATTAACCCAGACTACAGTTGTACCATTTTTAGCTCTGACTTAAGCTACAAGAATCTAAAATTACTGATATCCATGTAACTCATTCAAAATTGAAGAGTGGTTAAAATCGCTAATAACTCGATTAATTCAACACGAGTGACTTAATCATAACTACTTGCATCTTAAAGATCAGAGCGATTAAGCGAGAAATTTTTACTTACGTAAACCAAGACGCTCAATTAATGAACGGTAACGGTTACTATCTTTGTTCTTTAGATAATCTAACAACTTACGACGTTGGTTAACCATCCGTAATAATCCACGACGTGAATGATTGTCTTTTTTGTGGGCTGCAAAGTGCGGTGTTAAGTGCAAAATATGCGCTGTTAATAGTGCAACCTGTACTTCAGGTGAACCGGTGTCAGTTTCTGATTGACGATACGCTTCAACAACCGCTTTTTTTTGTTCTGCTGTAAATGGCATTTATAATCCCTAAGATTAAAATTAAAATTAAAATTAAAATCGCCTGATGACGACTTTGGGTACACTGATTTCCACGATAGGGAGTAGAAACCAATATCTGTACTAATAATCCACTTGAATTGTTAGTGATTAGTCATATTAAATAACTTTTTCGGGGCTATTTTACCATCTAATCCCATTTCCCCCAACCCCAAAAAGACATCAGCATGATACATTCTAATTGCACCTTGCGAGATTATCCTGTCTATATCAGAGGAATATGGATAAGTAATAGCTTGACCGTAATGAATAGCAACCGCTTCGTCTTCCGATAATTGCACTGCAGGCAAAAACTCTAAAGGTTTATCAACGGCTATCAATGAATCAAATAAGGTCTGCTCATCCATCTCGGTTAACTGCTCAATCGTTTTGGCCTGTTCAATGCTAAATTGACCGGCTTCCAACCTACGTAAAACTTTAACAGTTCCGCAAGTACCTAAAGCATGACCAATGTCCTCAGCCAGTGAACGTATGTAAGTGCCTTTAGAGCAAAGCACATCTAATACCAATTGATCAGAACCACCTAACGCACCTGCTTCAGTCTGAACATTTTCCAACAAGTTCAATTCAAAAATACTAATACGCCGGGCTTTTCGCTCGATGGTTATCCCTTCTCTGGCTAATTCATAAAGCTTTTTACCCTGATGCTTTAACGCGGAATACATGGGCGGGACTTGATCAATTTCACCGACGAATTGCTGCAAACAAGCCTTAAGCGATGCCATGGAATATTCAGGAACAGGCTTTGTTAAAATCACTTCACCCTCGGCATCCCCTGTATCTGTCATAACGCCCAATTGGACAACGACCTGATAACGTTTATTATCATCCAGCATTAATGCAGAGACTTTGGTCGCCTCTCCAAAACAAAGCGGCAACAGGCCGGTCGCTAATGGATCTAAACTACCGGTGTGCCCCGCTTTATTGGCATTCAATAAACGCCTCACTTCCTGCAAGGCTTTATTTGACGAGACACCTAAACGTTTATCTAACAGTATGATACCGTGAACATTGCGTCCAGACGTGCGTTTACTCATAGATCCTTTTGTTCTAAATCATGCCTGTCCACTTCACTTAATAACTCAGCGACACGCATGCCTTTATCAAAAGAATCATCATAATAAAAACGCAGTTCAGAAATATGTCTTAAGCGCATTCTTTTAGCCAACTGATGTCGAATGACTGGAGACAACTCATTCAACAACTTAACATTAGCCCGTTTACCTTGTTCATCAACATTGAGTACGGTGACATACACTTTTGCAACGGCAAGATCCTTGGTTACTTCAACTTCATTGATGGTAATAAAACCTAACCTTGAATCATCGATATCGCGTTGCAAAATGTAAGATAACTCTTTTTGCATCTGCGATGAAACGCGGGCGTTACGACCAAATTCATTAGCCATTAGCTTATAGTTCTCGCTTAATTTCTATGCGTTCAAAGACTTCGATTTGATCGCCAGGTCTGACATCGTTGTAATTCTTCACACCGATACCACATTCCATGCCCATTTTTACTTCTGAGGCATCATCTTTAAAACGACGTAAAGATTCCAGTTGCCCTTCATAAATGACCACGTTTTCACGTAATACCCGAATAGGCAAGTTTCTCTTAACAAAACCGTCAACCACCATACAACCCGCAATCGCACCGTATTTTGGCGATTTAAAGACATCACGGACTTCAGCAAGACCCACGATTTGCTCTTTAATCTCCGGCGCCAACATACCGCTAATCGCCTTTTTGACCTCATCGATTGCATTATAAATGACGCTGTAATAATGCAAATCAATGTTCTTTTCTTCGATCATTTTTCTAGCGGTTGCATCGGCTCGAACATTAAAACCAATTAAAATAGCACCGGAAGCCAAGGCCAGGTTAGCATCGCCTTCATTAATACCGCCAACGCCACCGTAGATCACTTTAACTTCAACCTCATCATTTGACAGGCTGACTAAAGAGCCACGCAAAGCCTCTAAACTACCTTGAACATCCGTTTTAATAACCAGATTGACACTAGCCAGTTCTCCAGTCGCCATTCTAGAAAAGACCTCATCCAGTTTTGATGCTTGCTGGGCTGCATGTTTACTGAATTTTTTACGATCCTCCCGATGTTTCGCCAACTCTTTAGCAATACGTTCATTTTGAACAACCAGAAATTCATCACCTGCATTCGGAGTACCAGACAAGCCAAGGATCTCAACGGGTACACAAGGCCCAGCCTCTTTAATCGCTTTACCGTTTTCATTAAACATGGCACGAACACGACCAAATTCTTGACCACATAAAACCATTTGACCATTTTCTAAGGTACCTTTTTGGATCATTACCGTAGCAACGGCACCGCGACCTTTATCCAATCTGGATTCAATCACCAGACCCGATGCCGCACCCTCAATCGGCGCTTTTAATTCTAAAATTTCAGTTTGAACAATGAGAGCCTCAATTAAATCATCAATACCCTGACCTGTCTTCGCTGAAATCTTAAGGAATTGTACATCCCCTCCCCATTCTTCAGCCAATACATTAAGAACAGAAAGCTCTTGCATGACTTTTTCAGGATTTGCGGCGGGCTTATCCATTTTATTGATCGCGACAATAATGGGCACATTAGCCGCTTTGGCATGTTCAACCGCTTCTTTAGTCTGTGGCATCACCCCATCGTCGGCAGCCACAACCACAATAACAACGTCCGTTATATCAGCACCACGTGCTCTCATTGCGGTAAACGCAGCGTGACCCGGCGTATCTAAAAACGTTACCGAACCGTGATCGGTTTTAACTTGATAAGCGCCGATATGCTGAGTAATACCACCGGCCTCACCTGCTGCCACACGTGTCTTACGAATGTAATCCAGCAATGACGTTTTACCGTGATCAACATGACCCATAATGGTAACAATCGGCGCACGCGGCAATTCAACACGATTATCTTCGCTCTGAGCTTCAGCTAACATTTCTTGCTCAAGATCATCATCGCTTTGCATAATCGCTTTATGCCCCATTTCTTCAACTAAAATAACCGCCGTTTCCTGGTCGATACTTTGGTTGATGGTTGCCATAATACCCAGCTTCATCAACTGTTTAATAACTAATGCTGCTTTCACGCTCATTTTTTGAGCTAAGTCAGACACAATAATCATTTCAGGTATAGTGACCTCGTGGACAATTGGCGCAACCGGCATTTCAAATTGATGTTTACCATCCGATTGAACCGTATTACGTGGAGGGGGTGGCTGCTTACCTTTTTTCTTACCTTTCTTTGCATCTTTTCCAGAAGAACGTGATGAACCACCTTCGTCCTGTTTTTTTCTATGCAATGTGTCCTGTTTCACTGCGGCCTGCTGCCTGACTTTATCAGCATTTTTTCTAATCGACTCTTCTAGACGACTTTCTTTTTCTTGCTGTTTTTTTCTGGCGTCTTCTGCTTCTTTGGTTTTTATAGACTTTTCCTGCTTAATTTTCTTTTCTTCTTTTATTTTTAAAGCTTCAAATTTTGCTTCGGATTCAACCGCTTCAACAGGTTCAAGCTCTATGTCAAGATCGATATCAAGAATAGGAACAATTTCAATCTCTGGCTCTGGCTCTGGTGCTAATTCTTGGTCTACTTTTGGCTCGGGATCAGAGACAACCACTGTTTCAATAGCAACAATCTCTTCGACTATTTTATCAAGTACTGATACAGTGTTTTCAATTTCAATAACAGGCTCAATAGGTTCAACAGACAATAATTTATCAGACTGCTCTAAATTTAAATTATCGTTTGTATTTTGCTCAGCTAAAATTGGAGTGGCGATAACTTCGATTTCTTTTTTTGAGTCCTGTTCATCGATTTTACCTCGCTTGATATACGTTTTCTTTTTACGAACTTCAACACTAATAGTCTTCGTAGAACTACCAGGCACACTGGCCTGTTTTATTTCAGTAATCTTTCTACGCTCTAAAGTAACTCGTCTGGGAGAATTAGCCGCTTCGCTATCGGCTTTTCCATGCCGCTTACGCAAATGCGCAAGCAATTGCATTTTCTCACTCTCGTTAATAAAATCATCAGGGGAGCTAGCAGACAAACCCGCCTCTTTTAACTGCTCCAATAAACGTTCCAGAGGTATTTTTACTATCTCTGCTAATTGTCGTACCGTCTTATCACTCATCTTATTACCCCTTAATTACTCGCTATGTGCCTTAAGCAAACCAAGGCTCACGCGCCTTCATAATTAATTTTGCCGCCCGCTCTTCATTAATACCTGGAAAATTAAGCAAATCATCAACTGATTGTTCTGCTAAATTATCCATGGTAATAATACCTTGTCCTGCTAACTCATAAGCCAAATCAGAATCCATGCCTTCCATTTCCAATAAATCTTTTGCTGGCTTGGCTGAATCAATTTTTTCTTCCAGTGCAATTGCACTAATTAGCAAGGCATCTTTTGCTCGACTTCTTAATTCATTAACAAGAGATTCATCAAAGCCTTCAATTTCAAGCATTTCACTAACAGGAACATAAGCAATTTCTTCTACACTGTTAAAACCTTCTTCAGCCAGAATTAATGCAATGTCTTCGTCAACATCTAATTGGTCAATAAACATTTGTTTTATTTTACCCACTTCTGCCTCTGCACTTTGCACGGCTTTAGAGGCATCAATAACGTTTAACTCCCAGCCGGTTAGTTGGCTTGCTAAACGGACATTTTGTCCACCCCGACCAATCGCTTGGGAAAGATTATCAGAACTCACCGCTAAATCCATACTGTGTTTATCTTCATCCACCACAATTGACTGAATTTCAGCAGGCGACATCGCATTAATAACGAACTGCGCTTCACTGGGATTCCAAAGAATGATATCGACCCGTTCACCGGCCAATTCATTAGTTACTGATTGTACGCGTGAGCCTCTCATGCCAACACAAGCTCCCACAGGATCTAAGCGTGGATCATTACTCTTGACAGCCAATTTAGCTCTAGAGCCAGGATCTCGGGAAGCGCCAATCACAGAAATCAAACCTTCTCCGACTTCAGGCACCTCCAAACGAAATAGAGCGATTAATAACTCGGGTGCCGTTCGACTGACAAATAATTGTGGCCCACGTGGCTCCGTTCTTACATCTTTTAAGTACCCTCTAATCCTGTCACCGATTCGAACAGATTCACGCGGGATCATATCTTCTCTAGCAATATAAGCTTCAATATGACCACCCAGATCTAAATAGATACTGCCCTTTTCAATACGTTTAACAACACCTGTAATCAACTCACCTACACGACTTTTATAAGCGTCAACAATTTTACTGCGTTCCGCTTCTCTTACTTTATGAATAATGACCTGCTTGGCAGTTTGAGCAGCAATACGTCCAAAATCAACCGATTCAATCTCTTCTTCAATAATGGCTCCGACTTGTATCGTTGGATCATCTAACTGAGCCACCTCCAACAAAATTTGAGTAGTAGGTGATTCAACATCGCCATCACAGGCTGGATTAGCTGCAACAACGTCCCATTGTCGAAAAGTAACGTAATCGCCTGTCTTTCTGTCAATCGCAACACGCGCTTTAATAGTATTGGTATGTCGCTTAATAGTAGCCGCTTCTAAAGCAGATTCTATAGCCTGAAAAACAACTTCCTTTTCAATTTCTTTTTCATTAGAAAAAACCTCAACTACTAACAAAATTTCTTTATTTGCCACTTCGGCCTCCTTTTTCAATTAAGTATTCAGGCACCAAACGCGCTTTACTCATCGCGTCAAAGGGCACCTCATAGTTCTGCTCGCCTTCCTGAAGGGTAATCACATCTCCTTCAACTTTTTTTATAAGACCCGTTATTTTTCTTCTACCCTCTATAGCTCTAAACAAGTTAACAATGACTGTTTCGTCAATATATTGCTCAAACTGACTGACTTTAAAAAAGGGGCGATCAGCCCCTGGAGAAGAGACTTCTAACTGGTAATTACCTTGTATAGGATCTTCAACATCTAAAACGCCACTGATTTGATGACTGACCTTAGTACAATCTTCGACTAAAATTCCGTTTTCGCTGTCTATATAAATTCTTAACAAACCATGTCTTGGATGCGGATTATAGTCAATACCAACACACTCATAACCTAAACCCTCAACAATGGGCTCGATTAAGTTAAGCAAATGCTCAGGAGCCTGTTTCATGGTTTCCTCACTTGTTTTCGCACAAAAAAAAAGAGCCAAAGGCTCTTCCATTAACAACCAACTATTAAGCTTCCAAAAAACCGAAGCCCAGAAAATAAAAAACCCCATAAAGGGGTTCTAAAATATGGTAGCGGGGGCAGGATTTGAACCTACGACCTTCGGGTTATGAGCCCGACGAGCTACCAAGCTGCTCCACCCCGCG
>QVQE01000171.1 GCA_003584865.1 Methylococcales bacterium | reverse complement strand
GAAAAGAATCAAAGTGCTTTTAAATTTTTTAACTTTATCAATCGCAATCAAAATATTATTCTACCGAAGTATTATCAGTAATTTAACGGGTAATGCTTATTTCTTGGTACCTTCTGTGTCTTTAGAGGTGGCAACTGCCGCTGTGGATGCACTCGAAGCAGCAAGTGTGGCGGCTAAAGATGGCTCGCACTTAAATATTTCTATCAGAAATGATGCCGAGAAAGCAGCTGATGAAATCTTTCGAAACCTGGCCAGTTATGTGGAATTCATTGCTTTAGGTGATGAAACCACTATTATCAGCAGTGGTTTTACAGCTTCTCAACAACCTACACCCACTTACAAACCCGTCTTATCCGCTACTCATGGTGCACATTCGGGCAATGTTAAATTAGCGACACCCAAAGCATTGAGAACCTATGCCTACATATGGCGAATGCGTAAAGTATCCGTTAATGGTATTGAAAACCCATGGATTACTATCACCACGACGACACAAACTACTTATGAAGTGACTGGCCTTGAACCTGGCGTTGAATATGAGTTTGAAGTCGCGGGTGTAACCCCTGAAGGCATCACTGAATATTGTCAATCCGTCACTCTAATAGTTATTTAATAACGAACGTTTTAGAGTAATAGTTTCGGTTAGCAATTAGCAGGCATAAAAAACCGATTGTTTTAAAAAACAATCGGTTTTCTTTCATTAATTAAGGGATAATAGGTGTTAATCTGCCTTTGGTAATCTCTTAAGTACACTTTTATTAATCACATTTAAAAAGTCTTCACTATTTTCATAGTGTTGTGTTTTAATAAAATCAACAATGGATAACACCAGTTTTTTAGTGTCCGCAATTTCCTGATGAGAACGACCACATCCTTCGCAATAAGAGCCTTCAGAGGTGCATTTATCAATACAAGGGGTAAATTTCATGAGATGTACTGGCCTTTGGTTAAGTTGAAAGACGCTTAAAGAAGATCTTTTTAAGTTTCAAATATAATACCTAATTTGAACACACTATGAAAAAATTAATCTTTAACCGCAGATAAAATATGAAACAAAGAAATTGTGCCTTATTGCTTTTGTCAGGGCTTTTGTTGGCAACAAATGTCCTGGCAAATGAATTTGAAACAGGCATTTATGAAGCTAAAAGAGGGCATTACAAAAGAGCATTACCTTTCATTATTGCATCTACAATTAAAGGTAATCCAATAGCGCAAGTATTTCTTGGATTAATGTATAAAAACGGCAAAGGCGTAGCACAAAATCTGGGTGAAGCTATCCGTTTATTTGAATTAGCTGCCAAACAAGGCGATGCAGATGGACAATACAATCTCGGTAGTCTGTATGACAACGGCTTAGGCGTCGTACAGAATCATAAAGAAGCCGTGAAATGGTATGAACTTTCAGCCAGCCAGGGTTTCATTGATGCACAATTGCGTCTGGGGTTAATGTATCAGTATGGACAAGGCGTAACCCAAAGTTATACTGAATCAGAAAAATGGTATCGGCTGGCTGCTAATCAAGGTGACGCCGATGCACAATTGATGCTAGGCTTGGCTAACTGGTCTGGGCAAGGCATTAAACAGGACATCATAAAAGCCTACATGTGGACTCATATCGCTGCCACCAATGGTAGTCATGAGGCTCATGTGTATCAGGCAAAAATGAACAAAAAATTATCCCCAAAAGAAATTCAACAAGCCTTGGAATTATCACAACTATGCAAGGCTAATAACTATAAGGACTGTTAACACTAAAAAGGAGCAACGTTCACGCAATTTTTCTGATTTGCAATACAGGTATACCGCTGAATTGATTTTTTATAAATATCAGCAATGCAATCAACATCCGTTCCACAGGCGTATTTATACTTTATTGAATCCTTCCACACTTCTTTAGTCGCAACGGGATCAATCGTTTTTGCCTTTTTATAGATGGACATGTTCTGATTATCCAAAATAGCCAAACTTGATTGCTCACATATCGTCACATCGGTAGGCTTTGTTGCTTTGCTACAATCAAAACCGGGTGATGAGGGCTGAACCGGTTGGATCGGTTCCTGTTTTTTGGGAGGCTCAATCATGATTTCCTTTTCTAAGGAATCGGCTGTTATCAACGCCTCATTTTCTTTATCTTCTTTTTTATCTTCTTTTTTATCTTCTGGCTCTATTGGTTTTTCCTGAGTGTTTATTGGCTCAACAATGTGCGTTGCTTGCGGATTCTGATCAATCCTATTTAAGTCATGAATATCCAATGTCGGTTTTAACAAAGCTGCAGTTGTAATTTCATCAAGTAAATGTATCCACGCAGAACTTTCGAACTCAATATGAGGTTTTTTAACATCGCCAGTTGATTTTACCGAATAGTTCACATTCTGTGAAAATACATTAAGACTATTGTTAATCGATAATTGTTTGGCATATTGAGCAATATGTAATTGATTTTGAGCTTTACGCGACAAATTAACATTAGAAAGCATGGGTGGGGGAACCGAAATTTTTAACATCCCTGTACATAAGCTTTGGTGATTTTCCGACCCTTGCCTAATTGTTTTGATATTTTCTAGCTCGAAATGGATTAAACCTAATAGCTCCCGAACTTTGGTTGCACCAAATATCATTGCACCATCATAATAATCTTCTCTTTTTTTAGAAGTTAAATTTAATGCCTGCTCAGACAACTGATTATAAAACAACTGTTCTGTTTCTGATGACGAGCAACTGTCATTAGAAAAATTGCATCCCATTAATAATGTGGTAGCGCTAACCCAAAAAAGTATAACGATTGTTTTGCTAGGCATGTTTTTATTTGCAGTTATCCATACATTTAATTTTAATATTGCTTAGTTTAAATTGTTAACTAGTATAATTAAACCTGTTTCGGCATGATCATCTTGCTGTACTGTACTCATAACTTAACTTAACACTCTCAAGAGAACTCTATGGCGTTGTATTGTGGAATCGTTGGTTTACCCAATGTGGGTAAATCGACCCTGTTTAATGCGTTAACCAAAGCTAAAATTGCGGCTGAAAATTATCCCTTTTGTACGATTGACCCCAATGTGGGCGTGGTACCCGTACCTGATACCCGGATGGAAAAACTGGCCGATATTGTTAAACCAGAACGTATCCTTCCTACCACTATCGAATTTGTTGATATCGCCGGACTGGTTGCAGGTGCGTCTAAAGGCGAAGGCTTGGGCAATAAGTTTCTCGCCAATATTCGGGAAACGGATGCCATTGCTCATGTTGTCCGTTGTTTCCATGACGACAATGTGGTTCATGTTTCTGGCAAAGTAGATCCTGTTTCAGATATCGAGGTCATTAACACTGAATTAGCCTTGGCTGATATGACTTCAGTTGAAAAAGCCTTGCTGAGAGCAAGCAAAATAGCTAGGACAGGCAATAAAGACGAACTAGCCAAGAAAAATGTATTAGAACAAGTACTCAAACAATTAGAAGCGGGTGAGCCTGCTCGCACCCTCCCTTTAACAGATGACGAAAAAGGATATATAAAAGATCTTTGTTTAATGACTCTCAAACCCACTATGTATATAGCTAATGTTCAGGATGATGGTTTTGAGAACAACCCATTACTTGATAAAGTTAAAGCTCTGGCAGACAAAGAAGGCGCGACTGTCGTACCTATTTGTGCGGCAATAGAAGCCGAAATAGCCCAACTTGACGATGCAGAAAAGAAAGAGTTTCTGGATGATTTAGGACTCGAAGAACCCGGCTTAAATCGAGTCGTTAGAGCGGGCTATGCATTGCTTAATCTGGCAACTTACTTTACCGCCGGGGTAAAAGAAGTAAGAGCCTGGACTATTCCCGTTGGTGCATCGGCACCCCAGGCAGCCGGTGTTATTCACAGTGACTTTGAAAAAGGCTTTATTAGAGCTGAAGTTATTTCTTATGATGACTTTATAGCTTACAAAGGCGAACAAGGCGCAAAAGATGCGGGTAAATGGCGCTTAGAAGGTAAAGATTATATCGTTAAAGATGGTGATGTTGTTCATTTTCGATTCAATGTTTGACAAATTCATACCCAGTATTTATAATTCCCTTTTAATAGCGTAACTTATTAAAGAGGCGATATAGCTCAGTTGGTTAGAGCACGGGATTCATAACCCCGGGGTCGGTGGTTCAAATCCACCTATCGCCACCATAAAAAATAAGGACTTAGGTGCGAACCAAGTCCTTTTTTATTGCCTGAAATCCGCTCGCGCGACAATCACGTGACAGTTCAAAATAAATCTTCAAAAATAACCGCAACACTTGCCAATAATTCAGGTATAAATAAACCAGTATCACCTAGGTCAATAAATCCCGCGAAGTGATAGTTATGCCAACGTGGTTAAGTGATCCTACCGCACTGCGCGTATTCTGGTTGAGGCCATAGCGGCTATCGCGGACTCTGCCAAGGTGGTAACTGTTCTTGATAGCCCCCCTCTACCTATAAGGAACGGGAAGGAATTTTTCTACTTAAGTATGGCTATTTCACATTCATTGTGAAACAATTAACTGAACACCATATTACTAATGTGAAATAAACCATCGTACGTAAGTTCTGCATCTAATTAGGATGGAGATCATACTGCGTATAAGGAGAGTTATGAGTCAATCCATTGAAAAAACACCGCGTCGTAAGTTGTATTGCGTCCTTGGGGCGGGCTCGCTGCCCTATTCTCAAAAAGCCTTCGAAAGTCTTGCCGCACACAGCCTGGACGACTTTGATCTAACACTCATTACCGATGCCGCCGCCGATAAAGCCGCGTTGATCGAAGCCATGGAAAAACTACACGTGCCATCGCGGCACAGTTGGCGGGTATACGCTCAGGCCGAAGCCGATGAACGTGCACTGACTTTGTTAGCGCCTTATCCACATCTGTCAGCTTTTCGCTTCGGTCATCCTTGCTGGCGTAAAATCACCGATCCGCTGTTATTTGCGGAGCCCGATGAAGAAATGGTTATCCTCGACCCAGACCTCTATTTTCCGAACTATTTCCGCTTTGAAAAAACACCTGCCAGTGGTCTGCTGCTGATGTACCAACCACCTAGCTGTTTATTACCGCATGAAATAGTAGTTCGAGCTTTCGATAGCGGCATTCGTTTGGCGCATCATACCGATATCGGGGTCGCCCAATCATCTAACAATCTTGATCTCGAATGGCTGGACTGGTTAGTGAATGAGTTGGGGGGTACTAACCTGCCTCGCTCGATGCATGTAGAATCCATTGTTTGGGCTGCACTAGCAATGCGTATCGGTGGTGGCTATCTTAATCCTGAGCATTGGCATTGCTGGCGCAATTCGCAATGGAATCGTTTGCTGGTACGCTTAGGCGTATCAGGACGTACAGTACTGCGATCTGAACGTTTTGGTACGATGAAATGTTTCCACGGTGGTGGCATTGCCAAGTGGTGGATACCGGATGCAGTTAAAGCGGGTGATTTACCGGAACCGGCTCAGCTGCTGGTATCTCAGCCCCCCCTTCCCTTCGAGGAACTGACCCGTAATATGTACGACAAGACCCGACTCCTTAAAACATGGGCGCAACGTGTCGGTTACTATAAGCTTGTCAAATCATAGTTCATGAAAGTGCGTTATTTCACGCACTTTTTTAAAAATTGTGTTATATACTGCACTTAATTCGGACAGTTAAATTTTAATTATTAATTCAGGTAAGCGTATAACAATACCTACGTTCAGCTCGATATTTTTAGCGTTCCAACTCATCGTGACTAAATTTTTCTGACAACCGCAATAATACAAACACAGCACCTGTGCCTCCAGCTTTGGGGGGAGCCGAACAAAACGCCTGGACATCCTTATGCTGTCGTAACCAAAGATTAAGATCATTTTTTAACACCGGTTGGCTGTCAACTGAGCGATAACCTTTACCATGTACAATATGCACGCAGCGGTAGCCAGAAATAGTACATCTATTTAAAAAATGCAATAACTGTTTCTTGGCGGCGCTACTGGTTAAACCATGTAAATCTATTTCACTATCCAAACCAAAAAAACCTCGACGCAACTTCTTGAGGACATTGTTTTGCACACCAGGCAAGATAAAACTCATACTGTCTTCAAGACCGACTTTTTCAAGTTCGGATACCGATACGTTAATTAAATCTTCATCGATGTTATGATGCTGCTGTTTGGGGTAAGGTTTAGGTTTATTGGCGGTGTTTAATAACACCTTGTTGCTGCTGGTTGAGCGTACTTTACCAACCGTTTGACGAAATAAATTCTGATCTTCTTCTGACAGTGTTTTTTTTACCACGAGAGCTGATTTTATTGGTTATTGTTGCTAATATGATCAATTTTATAATTTATTACGCTTTAAGGCGAATTGATAATGCATATTTTGTTAAGTAATGATGATGGATACTTGGCCGAGGGTCTGACTGCATTAGCGAATGCTTTGGGGGAGTACGCGAAGATTTCTGTGGTAGCACCTGATCGAAATAGAAGCGCAGCAAGTAATTCATTAACATTAGAAATGCCCTTGCGGGCCTATTCTGCACATAATGGTTTTATTAAAGTAGATGGAACGCCAACAGATTGTGTGCATTTAGCGATAACCGGATTATTGGATGATGAGCCTGATATGGTTTTTGCAGGCATTAATCACGGCTCAAACTTAGGTGATGATGTGCTTTATTCAGGAACGGTTGCAGCGGCAACCGAAGGACGTTTCTTAGGTTTACCCGCTATTGCAATTTCGCTAGTCGGCAGTAATCCCCGTTATTTTGATACGGCGGCACAGGTCGCCGTCGTACTATTAAAACAAATCATTAAAAAACCCTTACCCGAAGACACGATTCTTAATGTGAATGTGCCTGATGTGGCTCTCGCTGATTTAAAAGGTTATCAGGCGACTCGATTAGGTCAGCGACATAAATCAGAACCGATCATTAAAAGTGAAGATCCGCGTGGCCGAAGTATCTATTGGGTGGGGCCTCCTGGAGGAGAGCAGGATGCGGGACCAGGAACTGACTTTTATGCCATTAATGCTGGTTATGTATCGGTTACCCCCTTACAAATCGATTTAACTCGTTATGCTAGCCTAGAGGATTTAAAAAAATGGTTGCCAATGGAAAATGAATCTTAATTCAAATGAGATATGACGAAAGGTTTGTACATTCACCAATGACCGCGTAAAATTAATAGACTATTTGGCATTCTCCTATGGTATTTAAAGGTTGATGCTTTTCGGGTGGCTAGGATTGATTATTTTTATCAGCCTTAATCTCCACTATATCAAGACCGAGTTATGAAGACTGCCAACACCAACAAAACTGTTTCTTCAGGCCAAGAGCCACCTAAAATGCCGGGGGTATTACCGCTGCTCGGCCACATGCTGCAATTTGGCAAAAATCCCTTTTCATACATGATGATGCTAAGAAACACGCTGGGAGAAATTGGCGAGTTTCGTATGTTTCACCAAAAAATGGTCTTAATGACAGGGCCTGAGGCGAATGAAGCTTTTTTTCGTGCGCCCGATGCGCAGCTAGATCAAAGTCAAGCCTATAAGATCATGACGCCTATCTTTGGCAAAGGTGTTGTTTTCGACGCACCACCTCATAAAAAAGATCAGCAACTTAAAATGCTGATGCCGGTGTTGCGTGACAAGCCAATGCGCAGTTATGCACAGGTGATTGTTAAAGAAGTTGAGCAAATGATTGCTAACTGGGGCGATACCGGTGAGATTGATTTACTTGAATTTATGAAAGAACTCACGATTTATACCTCCAGTCATTGCTTATTAGGTGATGAATTCAGGTATGAACTGAACGAAGAGTTTGCTCGGATTTATCATGATCTTGAAAAAGGCGTTAATCCTATTGCTTTTGTGTTTCCGTATTTACCGTTACCGGTATTTCGTCGTCGAGATAAAGCTCGGGTTCGGTTACAAGAGTTAGTGACCGGTATTATTGCTAAAAGAGCCCAGAAACCTGAGAAAAGTGATGATGCTTTTCAGTTGTTGATTGACTCTAAGTATGATGATGGCAGTCATTTATCCGCTCATGAAATTACCGGGATGTTAATTGGTACCATATTCGCGGGTCATCACACCACTGCCGGGACTGCTGCTTGGACTTTATTGGAACTGGCGCGTAGACCTGAACAATTAGCCGTCGTATTAAAAGAGTTAGATGGTCACTTTGGTGTGGATGGTGAGGTGACTTTTCAATCATTACGTGAAATCCCTGTACTTGAAAGCGTAGTTAAAGAAGTCTTACGTTTGCATCCTCCGTTGATATTTTTAATTCGTAAAGTGATGAAAGATTTTCACTTTAAAGGCTATACCGTTAAAGCAGGTAAATATGTGTGTGCCTCGCCCAGAGTGTCACATCGTATAGCCGAGGTGTTTCCAAACCCTGAAGAATTTGATATTGATCGTTATTCAGAGGAACGTCAGAAAGATGCTAAGCCGTTTAGTTGGATTGCTTTTGGCGGCGGTAAACATAAATGCACGGGTAATGCCTTTGCGATGTTGCAATTAAAAGCCATTTTTAGCATTCTATTACGCAGATATACGTTTGAGTTAGTCAATGATAAAGATCAGTATCAGGATGATTTTACTCAAATGGTGGTACAGCCAGTGTCACCTTGTCCGGTGCGCTATGTAAAACGCACTGATATTAAGGTCAGTACTGAGATAGCCAATACGACTGATGATAACCAAGACGAGGCTCTGGAGAATGGCTTTCAAATACACATCGATCGAGAATTATGTCAAGGACATGCGACTTGTATGACTGAGGCACCCGAACTTTTTCAGGTGGATGATGACGGTAGCTTAACTGTTTTACAAGAGAATCCCTCGCTGGATTTTCTAACACAAGCCCGTCAAGCAGAGAAATATTGTCCAACTAAAGCGATTACTATCAACGTCAAGAATAAATCTTAGAGACCAAGAATGGCCGCATACCCCAGAGCAGAATTAGAAGAAATGGTAGAGCGTTGGCTACAAGCCAATCGGAATGCCGAAAAAGAAGGTAATTGGCCTAAATATTTGGGCGCCCTGTATACCGATGATGCAGAGTATCGTTGGAACATTGGCCCCAATGAAGAGTTTGTTGCGCGTAGCCGAAAGGAGATAGAGGAATGGGCTTTAGGCGTGCAAATGGAAGGCTTTGAAGAGTGGCGCTATCCTTACCATCGAATCTTGATTGATGAAAAACAGGGTGAAGTGATTGGGCTGTGGAATCAGGTCTCACCAGCTTTACGAGAAGATGGCACCCATTACCAGGTAGAGGGTATCGGGGGTTCATGGTTTCGGTATGGCGGCAATTATAAGTGGGAATGGCAGAGAGACTTTTTTGACTTAGGTAATGTAAAAGCCTTATTCTTCGAATTAGCGGCTGATGGGAAGCTTGATCCCGCAGTCAAAAGAAAAATTGGTAAGCTGGCTAAAGGTCAATTGCTTCCAGGTCATGAACGTTTACGTGAACAACCAGGTTTGGCGAAAAAGCTGAAAGGTTTTATCGCTATGGTTCGTATTGCTTTATTCGGTAATTAACATCCATTAAAAGGCACCTCATAAATAACCATGCTGAATGTGAAACCGGGTTGGAAAAACTGGCAACTACTGACCGAAAAGGGGCGACATATTTGGGCGTTTAAGCCCAGTTCAAACAATATTAATCATCATCTACAGAATGCAGAGGCCATTTCAGACCAGGAAATAGCTCAGCTTCAAGAAGACTTCTTATTTGATAAATCGAATAACCCTAATTCGGGTGATAAGGTGTTTAGGGCTTCAGCTATTGCAGCAAACTTTGATGAGTTTACTGGACGGCTCCCAAGGTTACCTTTCAAAGCCCAGAAAATTGCCGATAGCTTGATAAAAGGTATTAACTACTACGCTCGTTTACAAAGTGATGATGGACATTGGCCGGGGGATTACGGTGGACCTTTATTTCTTTTGCCCGGCTTATTGGTTGCATCTTATATTTCTGGCACACCCTTTCCTAAAGCGCATCAGGAAATGATGAAGTTGTACCTCTTTAATCATCAAAATAAAGATGCGGGTTGGGGTATGCACATTGAAGGCGAGTCAACCATGTTTGGCACAGTGATGCAGTATGTTTCTCTCCGTATTTTAGGCGTGGATAAAAATCATGAAGCTTTGTTAAAAGCCCGAGACTGGATACAGAATAATGGCGGAGTGACAGGCATACCGTCTTGGGGTAAATTTTATCTGTCGACCTTAAATCTATATGACTGGCAGGGGTTTAATAGTTTATTCCCTGAAATGTGGTTATTTCCAAAGTGGCTACCGTTTCATCCATCACGGTATTGGTGTCACAGTCGCATGGTGTATTTACCGATGGCGTATTGTTATGCCCAACGTATCAAAGTGCCCGAAAATGAATTTATCTTATCGTTAAGAGATGAATTGTATGGTGATACCTTCGCGACGATTGATTGGCCAAAACAGCGTAATGCGCTGTGTCCTAATGATAATTATACTAAGCTATCTCCAGTTTTAAAGTGGATGAACCTTTTCACGA
This sequence comes from Methylococcales bacterium, assembly GCA_003584865.1. Lineage (GTDB taxonomy): Bacteria > Pseudomonadota > Gammaproteobacteria > Methylococcales > Methylomonadaceae > Methylobacter_C. The sequence goes on along the minus strand of QVQE01000171.1, from coordinate 15,743 downwards.
ACAGCTATGAAAAAGTCAGTTGTTCCTGGTTAAGAAAAAAAGCGCTGGCTTATATTCTGCGTTATTTAAATGCAGAAGATGCACAAACGGATTACATTGATATTGGGCCTGTTAATAAAGCGATTAATTCGATTTGTATCTGGCATGCTTATGGTAGCGAGTCTGAACCCTTTAAAAAACATGTGGCTCGGTGGTATGATTACCTGTGGGTTGCTGAAGACGGTATGAAAATGAACGGCTATAATGGCTCTCAGCTTTGGGATACTGCGTTTGCTACACGTGCGATACTGGAAAGTGATCTTGGAAAACTATTTCCTGAAACTATCCAAAAAAGTTATCGGTTTATTGATTTATCGCAAATTAAAGCTGAACATTCAACTCATGCTGAGTTTTTTCGTCATCCCATGATCGGTTGTTGGCCATTTTCAACGACTGAGAACGGTTGGCCTGTTGCAGATTGCACCGCAGAAGGCTTAAGCGCTACCTTAGCCACTCATGCCTCTGGTCTGGTTAACCCGGTTATTGATGAGCAACGTATTGAGCAAGCGGTTGACAGTATTCTGTCTTATCAGAATAAAGACGGTGGCTGGGCAACTTACGAATTAACCCGTGCCCCTAAGTGGTTAGAAAAACTCAATCCATCTGAAGTATTTGCCGATATAATGATTGATTATTCTTGGACTGAATGTACAGCAGCCTGTGTTATTGCTTTATTGGAGATTCAAGAAGCGTATCCTGACTATAAAACAAATCTGATACACCAAGCGATTAAGGCAGGATTACAGTTTATTTTAAAGCAACAAAAAGCCGATGGATCATGGTATGGTGCTTGGGCAGTTTGTTTTACTTATGCAACGTGGTTTGCAGTGGAAGCTATCAGTAAAGCTAAGGGAAAAGGTTATTTTAATGAGTCTATCTTAATTGATAGCACAAATAAAGCATGTGTTTTTTTAATTGGTAAGCAGAAAGCAGACGGAGGATGGGGAGAAACCTTTGAATCTTGCTCTAAGCTGGTTTATAGTGAAGCAGAAACATCTCAAGTGGTTAACACAGCATGGGCAGTGCTGACATTAATGGTTGCTGATTTTAAAGATAATAACGTTATCGACGCAGGCGTTAATTTGTTACTGAGTAGACAAACAGATACGGGGGATTGGTTGCAAGAAAAAATTTCGGGTGTTTTTAATTATAACTGTATGATAACTTATGCTAATTATAGGAACATATTTCCTATCTGGGCGTTAAATAGATACTATAACCAGATCATCCAGGAATGAGAAGAGAACTAACGCAACTTAAAGTATTTGTACCAAATAATTCAATATGAAATCAGAATTTGACATTTGTATTATCGGCGCAGGCATGGCAGGGGCAACCATTGCGGCGTACTTGGCGCCCAAAGGCATCAAGATTGCTCTAATTGATCACTGCTTTAAAGAAAAAAAACGCATCGTGGGGGAGTTATTGCAACCTGGAGCCGTTTTGTCGCTTGAAAAAATGAGCCTAGGGCATTTATTAGACGGTTTTGATGCGCAAGTAGTTGATGGCTATTCGTTATTGCAAGGTAATGAAAAAATAACGATTCCTTATCCTATTGGTTATAAGGGAATGGGGCTACATAATGGGCGCTTTTTGCAGCAAATAAGAGCCTCGGCATTGCAAAATGACTCTGTCACGCAAGTACACGGTAAAGCCTTACGTTTATTGGAAAATGACCGCCAAGAAATTATCGGTGTTAGCTATAGAGAGTCCATCACCTCAGAAATGAAAGACATCTATGCGCCGTTAACAATTACCAGTGATGGCTTTTTTTCGAACTTTAGGGAGAGTCTCAGTAATAATGAAAAATCAGTCACCTCGTACTTCATTGGTCTGATTTTAAAAAACTGTGACATGCCTTTTCCACGACACGGACATGTGTTTTTATCAGGCCCCACGCCTTTTATCTGTTATCCCATTTCAGAAAATGAAGTCAGGCTGTTAATTGATTTTCCTGGCGATCAGCTACCCAGAAAACAATTACTACAAAGCCATCTGGATACCAATGTAACGCCGTATATTCCAGACTGCATGATTAAAAGTTATCAGCAAGCTATACAAGAAGGTGGCTTTAAAGTCATGCCGAATCATTATATGGCCGCCAAGCCTATCATAAGAAAAGGCGCGGTTATGCTAGGTGATGCACTTAATATGCGGCATCCCTTAACAGGCGGTGGTTTGACTGCGGTGTTCTCGGATATTCAAATATTGAGTGAACATTTACTGGCAATGCCTGATTTTAGTAACACTGATTTGATTCATGAAAAAATAGAAGCTTATTATCAGGACAGGCAGCATGCCAATGCCAATCTTAATATTCTTGCCAATGCCTTGTACGGTGTAATGTCTAATGACTTGCTTAAAACTGCCGTGTTTAAATATCTCCAGCGGGGTGGTTCTAATGCGCAGGAATCCATTTCAATTCTAGCGGGTTTAAACAGAAATCATTATTCACTAATCAAGCAGTTTGCTTGTTTAGCCGTGTTTGGTGCTTTTGATTTAGTGCGCCAAAGCCTGGTAAATCTACCCAATGCATTAAAAATATTGTTGGATGCTTTAATTATTATCAAACCTTTGGCTCGGAATGAGCTTTCATTAGGTGCAGTGGTCAGTGGTTATTTTAAGCATAAAGACTAATTGTATATTCTGAAGCAACGTGCACATAAGTATTCGGATATCCACTTAAGACCGGGTGGATAACATTCTGGGAACGCTGCCCCAACTCGGCTTAATCATCCTCTTATCGTTATTAGCCTGATTATCCCTTGCCGGTCTGGGGCGTTGCATCTCCCTTTTCATTAAAAGCAGGTGTAATCAGATAACACCATCAGTTATTTTTTAACCCACTATCGCCATTGATTCATGAAAATCCTGATCTACAACGAACTTAATCCCAGAGCTATTCCCGGCTTCGATAAATTAAAAAGCTATCTGGAAAAGGATGACTTTAAATCAGCCGAGATCAAAAAAGTTGGCGATAATTTATACAGAGCTAGACTCAATCAACGTGACCGCTTACTGTTCTCCATTTATAGACATCAAGACCAAAACTACATCCTGTTACTGGAGTTTATCAAAAACCACGCTTATCAGGACTCGCGTTTTTTACGTCAAGCCGGCAGTATTGATGACGACAAGATTCCCGTTATACAGACCATAAATGAGACCACGGGCAACCCTCTGGTTTATCTTAATCCGAGTCATAACTCGTTTAATCTGCTTGATAAAATTATCTCGTTTGATGATCGGCAGCAGTCGATTTATGACTTACAGCCCCCGTTGATTGTGATCGGTTCCGCAGGCAGCGGTAAAACTGCTCTGACCCTAGAAAAGATGAAGCAGGCGGTGGGTGATGTCCTGTATGTTACCCAGTCACCTTATCTGGTTAAAAATTCCCGTGACTTGTATTACGCCAACCATTACGAGAACCCGGAACAGCAGATTGATTTTTTATCGTTTCAAGAGTTTCTGGAGAGTATTCAAGTACCCCCCGGTAAACCGGTTACTTTCCAAGCTTTTCAGCATTGGTTTAGTCGCCATAGTCAAGGCAAACTGAAAGATGCCCATAAACTGTTTGAAGAGTTTAGAGGGGTCATCACCGGCCCTGCCACCGATAAAAGCTGGTTAAGCCGTGCCGATTATCTGGCACTGGGCATCAAGGAATCCATTTTTCTGGCCGAAGAACGAGTCTCTGTATACGATGTCTTTGAAAAATACTTAGCTTTTTTACAAGAGCAACATTTTTACGACAGCAACATCGTCAGTCACCAGTATTTACAACTCAGTCAACCCCGTTACGATTTTATTATCGTCGATGAAGTACAGGATTTAACCAATATCCAGTTGTACCTGATTATCAAATCACTCCATCAGGCGCAGGATTTTATCTTGTGCGGTGATTCCAACCAGATTGTCCACCCTAATTTCTTTTCCTGGTCGAAAGTAAAAAGCCTGTTTTATCGGCAAAGCGATATCCAAACCACCGATGAATTGATCCGAATTCTCAATACCAATTACCGTAATTCGCCGCAAGTCACCGATATTGCCAATAAGATTTTAAAGATTAAGAACCAACGTTTCGGCTCCATCGATAAAGAAAGCCACTATCTGGTAGAAAGTAATGGTCACAATCAAGGCGAAGTGTTGTTTTTACAAGACACGGACACCATTCGCCAAGAGCTGGACAGCAAAACCAAGGCCTCTACGCTATTTGCGGTGATCGTCATGACGGTTGACCAAAAACCGGCGGCTCAGCAACATTTTAGTACGCCCTTGGTCTTTACCATTCAAGAAGCTAAAGGTCTGGAATATGAAAATATTATTCTCTATAACTTCTTAAGCCAGGAAGAAACCCGTTACCGCGAAATCACTAAGGGTGTCAGTGCGGCAGACTTAGAGCTGGATATTAAATATGCCCGGGGTAAAGATAAAACCGATAAGTCACTGGAAGTTTATAAGTTTTATGTTAACGCCTTATATGTTGCTATCACCCGCGCAGTTAAAAATCTATATTGGATTGAGAGTAGCCTTAAGCAACCCTTACTTGACCTGTTGGGCTTACGTGATGCCCAAGCCAGTTTGCAACTCGCCGCTCAAAATTCCAGTCTTGATGCCTGGCGTCAAGAAGCCCATAAGCTGGAACTGCAAGGCAAACAGGAACAGGCTGAGCGGATTCGCAGCGAAATCCTTAAACAAAAAACGCCTAACTGGGAGGTTATTACCCCCACAACACTGATCGAGCTTAAGCGTAAAGCCTTTGAAGGCAATGATAAAAATGCCAAAATGACCTTGTTTGAATACGCCCTGGTTTATGAGGACCGCGATATTCTCAATAGCTTACTGAAAGCCGATTTTAAAGCCGCCAAACACCCGGACAAAGGTTTGCAATTGCTTCAACAAAAGCACTATAGCAATTACAGTTTTAAAAAACCGGATGCTGTGCTTAAACAGGTTAACGAATATGGCCCCGATTTTCGGAACATCTTTAATCAAACGCCGTTAATGGTCGCGACCTGGATGAGTAATACCGAGGTTATCAAGACTCTGTTTGATCTGGGTGCCAACACCGAAAAAGTTGACGGCAACGGGCTAACGGCTTTTCAAATCGCTTTATCGCAAGCCGATCGCAGTGACGTTTACGCTAAAAAGAAACTACCTGATATCTACGAACAACTAGAGCCCACCAGTACGAGTATTCAAGTGGATGGTCGCTTAATCAAGCTCGATAAAAATAGCATGGAATTCTTTATGCTCAATCTGATGATTGCGCTATTTTACCGAGTCATGCCCAAAAAATTGACCTATCGAGTCGAAGGCTTTTCCACTCAGGATTTTATGGCGGCAGTACAACATATTCCCGATAGCGTTCTGCCTGAACGCCGTAAACAACGGGCTTATCTCTCCAGCATCCTGTCTAAAAACGAAATCAACAAAGACGCTAAAAATAACCGTAAGCTATTCTATCGCGTGATACGTGGCGCTTATATCTTCAACCCCAGACTCGCGCTTAAAGTAGACGATGAATGGGTCAACATCTACGACTTGCTATCCATTGACCGACTGGCACCTCAATATCAAGAAAAGCAAGCCTGGTGGTATGGTAATTACAATGAACATGCTGAAAAGGGTATGGCTGCTTGCAAAGCATTATTGAAACAGTTAATTGCAAAAAATCAGGCGGAGTTGCTGTAACGATTGCATATAAGCCACCTTTTCATAGTCTAAACCTAATCCTATCACTTAACAGCACTCTACAAGGTAGATGTATGTCTAAAACAACCGATCTATCGCAATTAGATTTGAAGGGTACTTATACGTATGCTGATTATTTGTCTTGGCAATTTGATGATGCCGTTGAACTGATTAAAGGCAAAATCATGGCCATGAGCCCTGCCCCCAGCTCAGAGCATCAAAGCATTTCTTGGCGTTTAAGTGGCGCCTTATTTATTTTTTTTAAAAGCAAAGAATGTCGTGCTTTCGCTGCGCCTTTTGATGTGCGCTTAGTTGACCGTAAAAAATCCATCATTGCTAATAAAGACATTTATTCTGTCGTTCAGCCGGATCTCTGTGTGATTTGTGATAAAACTAAAATAGATACTAAAGGCTGTTTAGGTGCACCCGATTGGATTATCGAAATATTATCACAAGGTAATTCCAAAAAAGAGATGCAGATTAAATACCAACTGTATCAAGAAAGTGGCGTTAAGGAATACTGGCTGGTTTATCCCGGTGAGAAAGCCGTCCATCAGTTTGTCCTGGATGAACACACCGAAAAATATCAACTCCAGTACATGTATTCTGGAGAAGATATCGCCACCCCCCACTTGTTTCCTGATTGTCAGATTGACCTAAACGAAGTCTTTGAAGACTAATAAACCGATTATTATTTTTGTACCAACAACACTTTCGATTCTCTCGCAGAACACTTCTTCCATGAAGCAATCGGCTTATATGCCGGTGCAGGCAGAAGTCGTTTATATCAACAAGGTGATAGTGTCTGTATTTTAAGAGATACACCTAAGCAGATGGTTGCTGAACATAAGATTCGCATCATGGTTTAAACCATTTAAACCCATTTAAACAAACTGCATAAGTGTAGAATCCCCGACAAATAAGGTCTATCCTGTCACTATCGTGTGTTAAAAACATAATATCTGGACAAAATGGCTAAACACGGTAAAATTAGCAACCTTTTTATGTTCTGACTCTGCTTCAACAACTGTATATGCCGACTATTACCGTTTTAAATGGCCCGAATCTAAACTTACTCGGAATTCGAGAACCTGGACATTACGGCAACAAAACACTGGCAGATATACAGCAGGCTCTTGAAAAAATGGCTGCTGAATTAAATCATCAGCTACATTTTCATCAAAACAACGCAGAACATCAAATTGTTGAGTTGATACACGATGCCTATGAAAAGAAAGTTGATTTTATCATTATCAACCCGGCTGCATTTACGCATACCAGTGTTGCCATTCGTGATGCACTGCTAGCAACAAAAATACCTTTTATAGAGGTTCATTTATCAAACGTGTATGCACGGGAACCTTTTAGAAAACACTCCTACTTCTCAGATATCGCGATTGGCGTTATCTCTGGATTAGGTGCAACAGGATACCAACTGGCCCTAAAGGCTGCTCATCAGATATTAACCGAGAGACCCTAATCAATGGATATTAGAAAAATAAAAAAACTCATCGAAATTATCGAGGAATCAGGCATTGCCGAAATCGAAATCAAAGAAGGCGAAGAAGCTATCCGCATTAGCCGTTATGGTTCTGCCCCTGCACCCGTAGCTTATGCACCTGCCCCCGCACCAGCACCTGCTGCTGCACCGGCAATTGCCGCCGCTCCAGCAGAAGAAAAGATTACTGGGCACATCGTTAAATCACCGATGGTAGGTACTTTTTACCGTTCAGCATCGCCTGGCACAAAAGTATTTGTAGAAATTGGTCAGGCTGTTTTAGCGGGTGATACCTTATGTATTATCGAAGCGATGAAAATTCTTAATCAGATTGAAGCGGATAAGAGCGGCACAATTACGCAAATTCTGGTTGGAAATGCAGAACCGGTTGAATATGGCCAGCCTTTATTCGTCATTGGATAAAACACGGAACACTTATGTTTAGTAAAATAGTCATCGCCAATCGTGGCGAAATTGCCCTGCGCATCTTACGTGCTTGCAGGGAACTTGGTATTAAAGTGGTCGCAGTTCATTCTGAAGCAGACCGAGACCTTAAACATGTACGTTTAGCTGACGAATCTGTCTGTATTGGACCTGCCGCGTCAGCCGACAGTTATTTAAACATTCCAGCCATTATCAGTGCAGCAGAAGTGACTGATGCCGAAGCGATTCACCCTGGTTACGGTTTCTTGTCAGAAAATGCTGACTTCTCTGAAAAAGTTAAAAAGAGTGGCTTTGTCTTTATTGGCCCCAGAGCTGAAACCATCCGCATGATGGGCGACAAAATTTCTGCAAAGAACGCAATGATAGCAGCGGGCATTCCTTGCGTCCCTGGTAATAATGACCCCTTATCTGATGATGACCAACTTAACCTGCAAATGGCGAAAGAAATTGGCTATCCGGTTATCATCAAAGCGGCCGGTGGTGGCGGTGGACGCGGAATGCGCACAGTACACACGGAATCAGCATTGATTAATGCTATTTCTATGACTAAAGCTGAAGCAGGCACGGCTTTTGGTAATCCTACTGTATACATGGAAAAGTTCCTTGAAGATCCACGCCATATAGAATTTCAAGTCATGGCAGACTCCTTTGGAAACGCGATTCACTTAGGTGAACGGGATTGCTCTATGCAACGCCGCCACCAAAAAGTGGTTGAAGAAGCGCCAGCACCGGGTATTACTGAAGAACAACGCAAGTTTATCGGCGAACGCTGTGCGAAAGCCTGCGTCGATATTGGCTATTTAGGTGCAGGAACGTTTGAATTCTTATACGAAAAAGGTGAGTTCTTTTTCATCGAAATGAATACCCGTGTTCAGGTAGAACATCCCGTCACAGAAATGATCACTGGCTTTGATATCGTTAAAGAACAACTGCGTATTGCAGCGGGTGAACCGCTTTCGATTACTCAGGATCAAGTTAAAATAACCGGCCATGCGATTGAATGTCGTTTAAATGCAGAAGATCCAAAAACATTTATGCCCTGCCCCGGCAAGATTGATCAATTCCACATGCCTGGCGGCCCGGGTATCCGTTGTGAGACTCACATCTATAACGGCTACAAAGTGCCACCCTATTACGACTCTATGATTGGCAAACTGATAGCTCATGGTGAAGACCGTAAGAGTGCTATTGCCCGTATGAATACTGCGCTTAGCGAAATTATCATCGATGGTATTAAAACCAATATCCCTTTACAGCAAGACATTATGAATGACAGCGCCTTTGCTCAGGGACAACAAAATATCCACTACCTAGAAAAGAAACTGGGCATTCATTAAGCAAGTCGTTTTATAAAAACTCCAGTACCGTAACCCGTCGCCTTGATTTAATTAATCATTAATCAAGGCGACGGGTTAACAAGCACCACTTGCAAATCCAGTAAGTCGCTCGCTCAACCCAACCGTTCATCACTCTTTCATTAAATACACTGTCTATCTTATGGCCTGGCATCAAATTTCTGTTATCACCGACGAAAATACCGCACCTCAATTAGCTGATTATTTCAGTGACCTGGGCGCTGTCTCTGTAACGTATATGGATGCAGAAGATGAACCTGTTTATGAACCTGCTATTGGTGAAACCAAGATATGGAGCAACACACAAGTGATTGCGCTTTATGAGCTGGATGCCGATCCTGTATTAATAAAAGATCGAGTCTACCAACAATTTAAGCATGCTAATCTGGAACAGTGGCTTTATGAAGCCGTTGAGGATCAGGAATGGGAACGAGCCTGGATGGAATACTACAAACCCATGAAGTTTGCCGACAAACTATGGGTATGCCCTACCGATCAGGAACAACGTGAACCCGAAACAGTGTGCTTAACCTTGGACCCTGGCCTGGCTTTTGGAACCGGCACCCATCCTACCACGGCCTTATGCCTGGAGTGGCTGGCCAGTCACAACCTTAACAACAAAACAGTCATTGATTACGGCTGTGGCTCTGGCATATTGGCCGTTGCGTCTGTGTTATTGGGCGCAGAGATTGCCCACGGTGTGGATATAGATCCACAGGCGATTACCGCCACCGAAAGTAATGCCTTAAAAAACCAGGTCTCCGATAAAATTCACTGTTACTTACCCGAACAATTTAAACCCTTTAAGGCCGACATCGTATTAGCCAATATCCTGGCGAAACCTTTAATTGATATGTCAGCACAAATTTGTGCCTTAGTGGCTACTGGCGGACAACTGGTTTTATCCGGCATTTTATTTGAACAAGCCGAAGCAGTGATCGAAGCGTATCAAGAACACATCTTTTTTAATCCCTTAGTTCAACAAGAAGACTGGATTAGATTAGATGGCATTAAACGCTAGTTCATTGCTCACTCACTCGACTCTATCACTTTATCCCACTATGTCCCTACCCGAAATTTATTTAAAAAAGAACGAAGACAAACGCCTGCGTAAGGGACATCACTGGGTATTTAGTAATGAGGTTGATACCAAAAAATCCCTACTTGATCAATTTAATGCTGGCGATTTAGCCAATATAAAAAGTGAGGATGGTAAGATCTTAGGCACCGCCTATGTCAATCCGCAAACCCTGATTTGTGCGCGTCTTATTTCAAGAAAAGCCAACTTAAAACTCGGCAGCAATTTCTTTAAAGAACGCTTAAGCACCGCATTGGTACTCCGTGAGAAACTCTTTGATAAACCTTACTACCGCCTTATTTTCGGTGAAAGTGATGGCTTACCTGGCTTAGTGATTGATCGCTTTGGTGATGTGTTATCCCTACAAATCACCACAGCCGGTATTGAACTACGTAAAGAAATTTTAATTGGCGTCCTGGTAGAATTATTAAATCCAACCGCCATCATTCTTAAAAATGATAATGGTCAGAGACAACTTGAGGGGCTGAGTCAAGAATCTGAAATTGCCTACGGCGAACTACCCGACTCACTCATCATTGAAGAGAATGGAGCGCAATTTAAAATCGATATTATAGAAGGCCAAAAAACGGGCTGGTTTTATGATCATCGTAGCAGCCGTGCTCAATTAGCATCACTGTCAAAAAATCAGCGGGTGCTGGACTTATTTTCTTATATCGGTGCGTGGGGCATTCCGGCAGCGCTTGCGGGTGCCACTGAAGTCACTTGTGTTGATGCCTCTGAAGGCGCATTAACACTGGCTAAAGAAAATGCAGTCCTCAATAATGTGGCCGATAGAATGCATTTTGAACGCAGTGATGTCTTCGATTTTTTGAAGCAAGCCCGACTCGACAATCAACTTTATGATATTATTGTCCTTGATCCGCCCGCACTTATTAAACGAAAAAAGGATTTTAAACTCGGTTATGAAGCGTATAGACGCCTCAATCACCTTGCGTTGCAGGTTTTATCCAAGAATGGCATCCTTATTTCAGCATCCTGTTCATTTCACCTCAGTAGAGAAAATCTGCATGAAATATTACGCAGTTCAGGAAAACATATTGATCGTCATTTAGTATTTTTTGCTAGTGGTGGACAAGGCCCCGATCATCCAATTGATCCTGCTGCACCTGAAACTGAATACTTAAAAACCTTCTTTTGTTCAGTATCGTCTAGTTTATAAATTGATTGAGACATCTTTATGACCATTATAGAATATGAATCATGCACTCTTTGCGGACAGAAAGTCGTTTTAAAAAGCTTTACCCTTAATACAAAAAACGGCCTACTCTATTTTTGCTGTGCTGGCTGTCAGAGTATTTACCAGCTACTGAATGGCTGCGAATCAACCCATAATTAAATAATAATAACAAGATAAATGAGGATATCTAACTAATGAAAGCTTGCGACTCCTGTTCTGGCCGTGCTGAAATCGGCAAAAATCACCAACAAGTCCCTGTTCTACAAAGAGCCATAGGTCTGGTTTTTGTATACCTGCCGATTATGACGCTGCCTTTTGTATTTGTTAGCGCCTATCTGACTTATTATCACTTAAGGCTCATTGGTGGAAAAAACATTAAAACATTTTCTGACTTTCTACCCGCAAGAAGCTCACACCGATATGACCTTAAAAGTCAGATCACCATGGATGGCTCCTTCAAACTCAGTTTGGCGCAATCAAAACTGTACTGGATTTTAAACTGTACCTGGTACTGCCCAGTCAGCGTGGCGGTATTTGAATGGCATGCCTACATGGTAAAAATCGTTGAAAACTGGTGGTGCCCATTCACCCACGAGAAAAAAGAAGGTTACAGCAATGCCAAGATTGATAAATCCTTCTGGCATATCTACCCAGAAGACATTAACAAACTCGATCCTGAAGATCGTGAAAATCCAATCTGGAATGAATCTTCAGAGAAATAATCCTTAGGTGCAAAAAGCATTCATGATCAACGATCCGATAACTTTTTAACCTTGCACCTTACTATGATACCTCTATGCAAATTGGCCCGTATTCGCTTACCAATAATTTAATTTTAGCACCGATGGCAGGTATCACCGACCGGCCATTCAGAGAACTGTGTAAGCAATTCGGTGCCGGTTTGGCCGTGTCAGAAATGGTGGCATCAAACCCTGCGTTACGCCACCATAAACGCACACTCTTAAAATCGGATCACATCGGTGAAACTGGCATTAGAACGGTACAAATACTAGGGACAGATCCTCAACAAATGGCAGAAGCGGCGCAACTTAATGCCCAACGTGGCGCCCAAGTTATTGATATTAATATGGGCTGCCCAGCTAAAAAAGTCTGCTCTATTGCAGCTGGTTCAGCGTTGTTAAGAAATGAAGTCCTGGTAAAGAAAATCCTGGATGCCGTGGTTAATGCCGTTGATATCCCTGTGACTTTAAAGATTCGTACCGGTTGGGATCTAGAAAATCGAAATGCCGTAGTAATCGCTCAAATCGCCGAACAATCCGGCATTTCAGCGCTAACATTACATGGTCGTACGCGTGCTTGTAAATTTAATGGACACGCAGAATACGAGACCATTAAAAAAGTAAAACAAACCGTTGGCATCCCCATTATTGCCAATGGCGATATTGATTCAGCAGAAAAAGCCCAATTTGTACTAAAAAAAACCGGGGCTGACGGCCTGATGATGGGGCGGGCAGCACAGGGAAATCCGTGGATATTTAAGCAAATAAATCATTTTCTTAAAACAGGAAAACAGTTGGAGAAACCCCAGGATAGGGAATTACAAAGCACGCTTCAAGACCATTTAGAGCAACTATATAGCTTCTATGGCAATGTTAGCGGTGTTAGAATAGCAAGAAAACACATAGGCTGGTATTTAAATCACTTGAACTCAATAAGCCTTGAGACAAGAAATAAGATTAATCAGGCTCAATGTCCAAACCAACAACGAGAGCTGATTAATTCAGCTTTTAATCATTAATCAACGGATAGCGCTAACTTATATGAATGCATCGCATAAAAGTGCTGAAATCGTAAGCATAGATAGCAAAAAAACGCCGCTATTGCCACTATCTGCCTATGTCAAACAGACCGTAGATCATTACCTAACAACGCTAAGTGATCATGAAGCCGTTGGTTTACACGCTATGGTCATCAGTGAAGTTGAAAAACCCTTACTGGAAGCAGCGCTAGAGCATTCAGGCTATAACCAAACTAAAGCAGCTAAAGCCCTAGGCTTAAGCAGAAGCACTCTACGTAAAAAGTTGGATCAATACGGCATATCCTGAAATCAGGATTGTGCCACTGTCCAAAACCGTTTCACCCTTTACACCTACTTAAAATTCAAAGGTATTCATGAATAAAAAAATAACTCGTGCCCTGGTCAGTGTTTCCGATAAATCTGGCATCGTCGACTTTTGTCAGGCTTTAAGCCAAAGGGGTATTGAACTTTTATCGACGGGTGGTACTGCCAAAATTTTAGCAGACCATAATATTCCAGTCACTGAAGTCTCTGACTATACTGGATTTCCTGAAATGATGGATGGTCGAGTTAAAACCTTACACCCTAAAGTTCACGGAGGCATCTTAGGCCGTAGGGGTATTGACGATGCGATCATGGCAAGCAATGATATTAAACCCATTGACATGGTTGTGGTTAATCTCTATCCGTTTGAACAAACCATAGCAAACCCGGATTGCGATTTTGAAACCGCAATCGAGAACATTGATATTGGTGGTCCGACCATGATTCGAGCAGCGGCTAAAAATCATGCAGATGTCGCAATCGTTGTTCACCCCAGTGACTATACAATCATACTGGCTGAACTTGAAAGCAATGGGAATACGCTGTCTGCACAAACGCGCTTTCAACTTGCCTTAAAGAGCTTCGAACATACCGCACATTACGATACGGCGATTGCTATCTATCTGGGTAAGATTAATGACACCCAATTTCCAGAAACACTTAACCTGCAGTTTTATCTAAGCCAAAGCATGCGTTACGGTGAAAACCCGCATCAGAATGCCGCTTTCTATCGTGAGAAAGCACCGGCTTCAGGAACCATTGCAGCAGCGCGTCAACTACAAGGCAAAGAACTGTCTTACAACAACATTGCAGATGCCGATGCAGCACTGGAATGCGTCAAATCATTTAGCGAGAAACCGACTTGCGTTATCGTAAAACATGCAAACCCCTGTGGCGTTGCCGAGGCTGATGACATCTTTACTGCGTATGATAAAGCCTATGCAACAGATCCCACTTCTGCTTTCGGTGGCATTATCGCTTTTAATCAGCCCTTAGATGAACGCACCGCCGCTGAAATTATCAAACGTCAATTTGTCGAAGTGATTATTGCGCCCTCTATTGCATTGGCTGCACAAGTCATTCTGGCCGAAAAACAAAACGTCCGCGTCCTGGAATGTGGCGCCTGGGAATCTACCAGCCAACAAGCCTCACTGGACTATAAACGCATTGCTGGCGGCTTATTGGTTCAGGATAAAGATATCGGTGAAATTAGCCGTGATGATATTAAAGTCGTCAGTCAACGCATTCCCACCGAACAAGAGTTAGACGATTTATTGTTTGCCTGGAAAGTCGCTAAATTTGTTAAATCCAATGCCATCGTTTATTGCAAAAATGGCCAAACGATTGGTGTCGGCGCGGGTCAGATGAGCCGCGTCTATTCAGCTAAAATTGCGGGCATTAAAGCAGCGGATGAAGGTTTAGTGGTACCCGGTTCTGCCATGGCATCGGATGCGTTCTTCCCGTTTAGAGATGGTATCGATGCCGCAGCAGAAGCCGGTATTACCGCCATCATCCAACCCGGTGGCTCAATGCGTGACAATGAAGTGATTGCTGCAGCCGATGAACATAACATCGCTATGGTCTTTACCGGTATGCGTCATTTCAGACATTAATTTTGACCCACACCCCTACGAGTCTATTATGAAAATTCTTATCGTTGGTAGCGGAGGCCGTGAACACGCCCTCGCATGGAAAGCGAAACAGTCACCGAAAGTTGAAAAGGTCTTTGTCGCACCCGGCAATCCCGGTTCTGCTCTTGAACCCGGTATCGAAAATAAAGCTATCGCTGTAGACGATATCACTGGATTACTGGCTTTTGCCCAGGCTGAACAGATTGACCTTACCATTATCGGCCCAGAAATTCCTTTAGTTTTAGGCATCGTCGACCGCTTTGAAGAAGCAGGTTTAAAGTGTTTCGGCCCCAAGGCAAAAGCAGCGCAACTAGAAGGTTCTAAGACTTTCTGTAAAGACTTTATGATTCGTCATAACATTCCGACGGCTCACTACCAGTCTTTTATAGATAAAGAACAGGCCATAAACTACATTCGTGAACAAGGTGCGCCGATTGTAGTTAAAGCCGATGGCTTGGCGGCAGGTAAAGGCGTTATCGTCGCCCAAACCGAACAAGAAGCTATTGACGCCGTAGAAGATATGTTGTCCGGCAATGTATTTGGTGAAGCAGGCAATCGGGTAGTGATTGAAGAATTTCTTGAAGGAGAAGAAGCCAGTTTTATCGTCATCGCTGACGGTAAACATGCACTGCCCATGGCAACCTCACAAGATCATAAAGCCCGTGATAATGGAGACAAAGGCCCTAACACGGGTGGTATGGGGGCTTACTCCCCTGCTCCTGTGGT
>QVQE01000120.1 GCA_003584865.1 Methylococcales bacterium | reverse complement strand
AATCATGCGAATGTGTTTTCAAGAGAGAGTCTGGATATTGGCACCCGTTTTTTTCTTCAGCATCTCCCGCAGCATCATGGCAAGGTTGATATTGTTGATTTGGGCTGTGGTAATGGTTTATTGGGTTTAATAGCGGCTGAACGAAATCCAGAGGCCAGGGTGCATTTTGTTGATGAGTCTTTTATGGCGGTTGCCTCTGCCAAGGAAAACTTTTCTCGAGCATTTGGGGTAGAACGCGAGGCTGTTTTTACAGTAGGTAATGGATTGGATGGTTTTGAAGTCGCTTCGGTTGATTTGATTCTCTGTAATCCACCTTTTCATCAGCAGAATACCCTAGGTGATCAAATTGCGACTAGCATGATTAAGGCATCAAGGCGGGTGCTAAAGAAGAGGGGGGAGCTATGGATAGTGGGTAACCGCCATCTTAATTATCACATCAACCTTAAACAGTTATTCGGAAACTGTACGACGGTTGCTGCCAATAATAAATTTGTTATTTTAAAGGCAGTAGTTAAGGATATTTAAGGTAACAGCTACACTTAGAAGAAAATGTGAGATTATTTTCTCCTATACCTCAGCAATAAGTCATCCCTAAAGAGTCAAAGACTCTCTAGGGGTGATTATATTCGAGAGTATTACGCGGGGGTTACATTCTCTGCTTGCGGTCCTTTTTGACCTTGAGTTACTTGCATAGTAACTTTTTGGCCTTCTCGCAAGGTTTTGCGACCGGTGCCATTAATTGCGCTGTGGTGAACAAAAACATCTTTGCCACCTTCTTGTTCAATAAATCCAAAACCTTTTTCATCATTGAACCACTTAACGGTACCTACAACTTGATCTGACATATCACACTCTTAACTAAAAAACGCCAATTTATGTTGGCTTTGCAAATTCCAGCCCCATAAAGAAGCCGACTCAAACTTTAACTACGGCTAAATAGTAGCACTAAAAATACAGCTAGAGCAAAAAACATTTTAATTAAATACGGAATATTATTGATCTAACAGTCTTACTAGGTTCATTAATGTTCACGGGGTTTATTTAGGCTTAAATTTAAAGGTCGGAAGGTGCTCAAAAAACTCATGCATTATCAGTGCTAAGAGTATCAATCCTGTACCCGTTACTACTTTTGAACTGAGCATTTCAGGGTTAATGAGATGGCCTAAAGATAGGTTAATGGAATGCGCATTAGGGTAAATAGACACGCCATCTCATGCCACCCAGTTCAGCACTGGTTCCACCTTCTAGCGTGCCACCCAATAAATTGATTAGTTCATAAACCACGGTGACACCTATACCGTGACCATCAATGTTTTCATCGAGACGCATCCCTCTTTTTAGTATTTCGTTAAATTTTCCAATCGGTATGCCGGGGCCGTCATCCTCAATCAGAAGTAAGACAGAAAAGTCTCGTCTGTTTTTACGTTGATTGATATTGACGGTCACTTTGACAGAGTGATGGCACCATTTACAGGCGTTATCCATGAGATTCCCTATGACCTCATACAAATCACCTTCTTCATAATAAATTAAGTGTTGTTCAGGGATTGCCAATTCAAGATTAAGGCCTTTATCGATATATACTTTATCAAGAGATGCTTTAATTTTCATAATCACTTGGCAGATATCAATACTCTTTATAGCTTTAACTTCTGCTTTAGCGGCTGCTTTTTGTAATTGATACTCAATAATTTGATTCATCCTTGAAATCTGCTCTTGTACGGTTCCTTTATTGTCACTGAACGATTCAATACAACCCTGTAATATAGCCAGTGGTGTTTTTAAGCTGTGAGCCAAATCATCCAGAGTCTTTCGATATCGGTCTAAATGAGCTCGTTCGTGAACGATAAAGGCATTCAGATTATTGGCGAGTCCTGTTAATTCAGTCGCATAATGACCATCTAAACGGTTTTTATGGCCTTGGTCTACGGCATTAAGGTCATCGACAATGTTTCTTAATGGTTTTAAGCTCCAGTGCAATAATTCAAATTGAATAAAGATCAGAGAGACGCCTATGACTAAGAGCCAGATTCTTAAGACATTTCTTAAGTGTTCGATTTGGGTGCTGACAAAGCGGGTATCCTCAGTGACGGTAAATATAAATTCCCGCTCTATCCCATTAATATTCTTTAAAATAACATCGGAATGGATAGCATAACGATGATGATTTACGATGACAAACTCAGACTTGCCAGCACTTAATTCAACCGGCTCTAGCATTTCTTCAAGTCCAATAGCCGATTGGGAGCGCCAAACCATGTTCTTTTTGGCTTGTTGAATAAAGCCATATAAGCCGGAGCCGGGTGTTTCAAAGCGGGGTTCTGGCAATGAGTGGGGCATTACCAATTCGCCTGATTCATTTAATTTAGCGGCTGATAACAGCGCATAAACCTGAACCTGTAACCGGTCTCTTAATGCTTGTTCAGCACTATCAAGGAAGCCTTTCTCAAGAATAATGGCAACAAGGGTAAAGAAAATGGCGAGTACAACCCCTTCAGTGACTAACAAGCGGAAGCTTAATGATTTTTTGCGCATTTTTAAAGTATAGGGAATAAGTCGAAGGATAGTTCTGGTTTGAGTGACAGCTTAAGACAATGGGCTACCCATTCGGTAGCCACGACCACGTAATGTTTCAATGGGTTTGCGGGTTCCGTCAGGATCCAGTTTTTTTCTTAAGCGACCAATAAAAACTTCAATCACATTGCTATCACGATCAAAGTCTTCATCGTAGATATGAGCGGTTAAAACGGTTTTTGAAACTAATTCACCTTTACGAAACATAAGGTATTCTAAAACTTTGTATTCAAAGGCTGTTAACTCTAATTGCAGCCCTGAAACAAAGACTTCTTGGGTCATGGTATTCAGTTCGATGTTGTCATGCGTTAGTACAGGATGCGCTTGTCCTGCGGAGCGTCGAATTAGTGCATTAATCCGGGCTAATAATTCTTCGTACTGGAAGGGTTTGACTAAATAGTCGTCTGCTCCCGCTTCCAGACCCTCTACCTTTTCCTGCCAACGACTTCGTGCGGTCAGAATTAAAATGGGCGTGGTGACTTTTTCTTTACGTAAGCGTTTAATCAACTCTATGCCTGAAAAGTCAGGAAGACCAATATCAATAATAGCGACATCAATAGGGTACTCTTTGCCCATGTAGTGACCATCAGTGCCTGTATGAGCGATGTCAACAGCAAGGCCTTTATTCGCTAGATATTGTTGGATTTGATGACAGAGGGTTATTTCATCTTCAACGATAAGAATGCGCATGGGATCGGGTCTCTAGGGATAGTTAGTTATTGGCAGTTTAAATACTGGGAAAACTTGATATCCTTTATTGAAAAGGATGAATATAAACAAGCTTATCGGTTGTGATAGATAGATTGGTCTTCTTTAGTATAATATTTTACTCGATTAGACACCGTTACGACTATAATTCTCCTTTGTTGTTACAACCCCGGTGTTAAGCATTTAATTGAGGTGTTATCTATGAGTCAATCAGTTTACGAAGGCAGTGGTGCTCCGATTACAATGCAAAATGGTCTATTGGTTGTACCCGATAACCCGATTATCCCTTATATCGAAGGTGATGGGACGGGGCCTGATATCTGGCGTGCTACGGTGCGTGTTTTAGATGCCGCTGTTGAAAGTGCCTATTCTGGACAAAGAAAGATTCATTGGCTTGAAGTGTATGCCGGAGAAAAGGCAAACACGCTGTTTAATACCTGGTTGCCTGATGAAACGGTGACGGCGTGTCGGGACTTTTTAGTGTCTATCAAAGGCCCTTTGACGACACCTATAGGCGGTGGTATTCGGTCTTTAAATGTAGCGCTGAGACAAATGCTCGATATGTATGTGTGTTTGCGTCCGGTACGATGGTTTAAAGGCGTACCGTCTCCAGTTAAAAATCCTGGCGCTGTGGATATGGTTATTTTTAGGGAAAATACCGAAGACATCTATGCGGGATTGGAGTTTGAGCAAGGCAGTGATGATAACAAATTATTTTTGAAGCTATTACAGGACAACTTTCCTAAGCAATTCAGTAAAATTCGTTTTCCAGAAACGTCAGGCATTGGTATTAAACCGGTTTCACAGGAAGGCACTGAGCGTTTAGTCCGTTCGGCCATTGACTATTGTTTGATTCAGAAGCGCAAAAGCCTCACGATTGTGCATAAAGGCAATATTATGAAGTTTACCGAAGGGGCCTTTCGTAATTGGGCGTATGCACTTGCTGAGCGGGAATACCCCGACCAAACGTATACCTGGTCTCAATGGGAAAGAACGAAAGCTCAGTCAGGTGAAGCAGTGGCAAACAAAGAGCAGGCAGATGCCTTGGCTCAGGGATGGGTGTTAATTAAAGATGCTATTGCGGATATTGCCTTGCAACAGGTATTAACACGTCCAGAAGATTTTGATGTCATAGCGACATTAAATTTAAACGGTGATTATTTATCCGATGCCTTGGCTGCACAAGTCGGAGGAATTGGCATTGCTCCAGGAGGAAATATTAATTATTTAACCGGTACGGCTGTTTTTGAAGCAACTCATGGTACAGCGCCTAAATATGCCAATCTGGATAAAGTGAATCCAGGCTCCTTAATCTTATCCGGTGAGATGATGTTGCGTTATATGGGCTGGACTGAAGCCGCCGATGCTATTATTAAGGCCATGGATACCGCCATTGCAAGTAAACAAGTGACCTATGATTTTGCCCGGTTGATGGATAATGCAATTGAAGTTAAATGTAGTGAATTTGCTGATGTACTTATCGAGAGTCTTTTTAACCAGCAGCAATAATCGATATAATGCGGGTTGACTGAACGTATTTAATCTTCCGTTAGTAATATAACTTATTAGGAGCAGATCATGACTAAAGAAATTATCCAGACTAATAACGCACCTAAAGCCATAGGAACGTATTCACAAGCCGTAAAAGTAGGGCAAACGGTTTATCTTTCAGGGCAGATTCCTTTAGTCCCCGAAACCATGAGCATTGTTGAGGGTGATATTACCGCACAGATTACGCAAGTGTTTGATAATTTAAAAGCCGTTGCGGAAGCGGCAGGTGGTGATTTCTCTGATTTTGTTAAGCTTAATGTATTTCTAACGGATCTATCTCATTTTCCTTTGGTTAATGAAATTATGGGGCATTACTTTCAAGAGCCCTATCCCGCGAGAGCGGCTGTGGGTGTGGCTGCGTTACCTAAAAACGTAGCGGTTGAAATGGACGGCATTATGTTTTTAAAGGAACAAGAATATCCTGCTTCTTAATGATCGGAAGATGAGTCGACCTGTCGTTACATCGTGAATGATCTAAATCAATCCGTTGCGGTATTGACAGGTGTCGGCGCTCAAACTAAAGACCGCTTAGAAAAGCTGGGTATTCGTGTCATTCAGGATCTTATTTTTCACCTGCCATTACGCTATGAAGATCGAACGCGGGTTTATCCTATCGGCTCTTTGTCGGCGGGTATGACGGTATTGATTCGTGGGCGTGTTGAGCTGGCTGATATTGTGTCTAAAAGCAGAAAAAGTTTAGTGTGTAAAGTGTCGGATGATACCGGGCTGATCACACTAAAATTTTTTCACTTTAGTGCTAACCAACACAACATGCTTAAGCCAGGTACTTTAATCAGTTGTTTTGCTGAAGTGCGTTATGGTTTTGGTGGTTTGGAAATGGTTCATCCTGATTATCAGATTATTGCTAATCCTGATGCTGAAATTACCGAAGCCTATTTAACACCTGTGTACCCTTTAACCGAGGGCTTAAGTCAAACCACGATAAGAAAAGCCGTTAAACACGCCTTAACACTTTGCCATCATCAGCCGCAGTTATTAACAGATTGGATTCCTGAGCAGACTTTAAGACAATATGCTTATCCGACTCTTGCAGAAGCCATTCAAACGTTACATGCACCTGATGATACTGTTTCTACTGAGGCACTACTTAACGGCGGTGTTCCAGCACTTAAAAGACTAGCTTTTGAAGAATTACTGGCTCATCACTTAAGCTTATGTTTAAGCAGAAACAAAACTAAAGCATGGCAAGCACCTATTTTCGATGGAACTAATCAATTAGCACGGGTTGAGCAGTTTCTAAAGGCCTTGCCTTTTAAATTCACCGGGGCTCAACAACGTGTTATTGCAGAAATTGAAGCAGACTGTGGTGTGCCACAGCCTATGATGCGTTTGATTCAAGGGGATGTCGGTTCAGGTAAAACGGTTGTTGCGGCTTATGCGGCATTATTGGCGTTAACTGCCGGTTATCAAGTCGCCGTGATGGCACCGACCGAATTATTGGTCGAACAACATAAGCGTAATTTTAGTGCATGGTTTGAATCCTTTCAGGTTAACGTAGTTTTTTTGACGGGGCAAATTAAAGGCAAGGCCCGTAAAGAGATCTTACAAGGCTTAGCAGAGGGTGCTGTCGATATTGTGATTGGCACACATGCTTTATTTCAGGACAGTGTCTTATTTCATCAACTCGGCCTGATCATTATTGATGAACAACATCGTTTCGGTGTCAATCAGCGCTTGGCTTTAAGAGATAAAGGGCAGCAAGGTAATATCAGACCTCACCAATTAGTGATGACCGCCACTCCCATTCCACGCACATTAGCGATGTTGCAATACTCTGATTTGGATATTTCTATCATTGATGAGCTACCTCCGGGTAGAAAGCCAATCGTCACGAGCGTTATTCCGGCTGAGCGTCGTACTGAAGTTATTGAACGGATTAACAGTTGGGTTGGTAAAAAACGGCAAGTGTATTGGGTGTGTACTTTAATAGAAGAGTCAGAGGTCTTGGAATGTGAAGCTGCCGAGAAAACCGCTGATTTTTTAACACTGGCACTACCTAAAGTTCGCGTTGCCTTAATTCATGGACGCATGAAAAGTGCTGAGAAGGAGGCGGTCATGCAGTCGTTTAAAAATCATGAAGTTGACTTGTTAGTTGCCACTACTGTGATTGAAGTCGGTGTTGATGTGCCCAATGCAGGCTTAATGATTATCGAAAATCCAGAGCGCCTAGGGTTGTCCCAGTTGCATCAATTACGCGGTCGAGTGGGGCGAGGGGAGGGGGATAGTTACTGTTTACTGATGTATCAATCCCCTTTATCAGATACGGCACGTCAACGATTAGGTATTTTAAGAGATAGCAATGATGGTTTCGTTATTGCTGAAAAAGATTTGGCGTTACGAGGCCCAGGTGAAGTAATGGGGACTCGACAAACCGGTGCTATTAACTTTAAAATTGCAGATTTAGCGAGAGACGCTGATTTGCTGCATAATATCCAGCAAGTGGGTGAGCAGATTTTTAAGCACTCACCTCAAGCCATACAGCCCTTGTGTGAACGTTGGCTTGGTACATCTACCGAATACGCAGAGGTTTAGCTTAGTTTGACTACGCAAAGTGTTTTATTTACCAAAGAACCTTTATGGCTGGAAAATCGTCAGGGTACACGTCATAAATTACCTGTTAATATCCAATCCTGGGCTTATGAATCTGGTTCATTAACACAACGTTTGAGGAATTATTATGGTTCGGGTGTGGCTGTGAAGATCCTGTTTCATCGTTGGCAAACACCTTTTTTAAGCGAACGTCGTTTTCTGGGTTTACCTGAACATCATTACAGTTTGATACGGGAAGTCTTGCTGCATGTGGATGATAAACCACTGATATTAGCAAGAACCATTATTCCTACAGCTACTATTAAGATGGCAAAAAGTAATTTATCCAAATTAGGCACCCGTCCACTAGGGGAGGTTATTTTTTCTTATCCCAAGTTAGAGCGCGTAGCGATGGATATAACTTTAATTGATCTTCCGACCTGGAAGCCATCTATCATTGAACAAGCAGGGATCTTTCAGCCACTATGGGGGCGTCGAACGATTTATGCGATTGAACACAAGAGAATGCTGGTCAGTGAGTTCTTTTTGCCCGGACTTAACAGGTAATCGGGTAGCTATCCCGTATTAAGTTGGTAGCTGCGAAGTGCAACAACAAAAAGAACTGAATATAAGCTAAATATGTATGCAATATTTAGTCGAATAATCTTGGGGTTGTGTACAAATAAAATAATATAGGTGATAGATAATATTAAAAAATAGGGTTCAATATACTTTTGATAAAAAATATTACCAAAAACCATAAAGCTGGAAAAAAATAATAATATTGCGATTAAGGGAATATAACCAATATGTTGGCGAAAGAGTGCGTATAAAAAATAAAAGCCCATTGATAAAAGCGAATAAAAAAGTATCGGTGATAATCTAAACACTTTTTCCACTATACCTCCACCCAGATGTGGAAATGAAAGTAACTGAAAAAAGTCAAAGAAAAAGCTTATCATCAGGCATACTGCAAGTGCACGATAATCCTGTTCCTGATAGATTCTGATAAATAATGAAGGTATCAAGAGTAACGCTATACTCGCAACAGAAATCAAAGCAGGCGTAAATGAAAGCGATGAATGTATTGCGTATGCAGTGGGCACAACCCCGTTCCATATACAATACATTACCGCCAAGGCAACAATGCTTGGAGAAGAGACTAACAACAGTTTATATATCAATAATTTATTTTTCCAAAAATCGCTTATCTTGGTATTAATGAAAAGGCCATATTCGTTCAGTATATATAGACAATGTATGATCAGGTATGGAAAAAGCATCTGCCTTGTCAAGACGGATAAAGACATGAATAAGCCTGACAGGAAAACGCTCTTTGTGTCATTACGGGTAACAAGGCATAAAAGTGATATCGAATACAGAAACAGTGCGAGTGTATCAGGATTAGCCCACAATGCTGGACCAAAAACAAAAGGGTTTGCTATCGATAAGGCGCAGAAGAGCATGGATATTGATAAAAAATCAAGATTCCGGTGTACATACTTTAATAAAATAAATACATAAGCCAGTGAGCTTATAAGCAAAAGAAATAAGTTGGTTATTTTTAGCCATGCCGTACCTAAATCAAAAAAGGAAAATATTAGGTAGTATAGAGGCCCCATAGCTGACTCTTGATTGCGCATCGCAAAAACAAAATCCTTCGCCTTGTACATTGCAATTGTGGGAAGGTGGGTTTCAAATAAGTCACCTTTTGCTCCTCCGGAAGGATTTATATTGAACATGAGTGATAGGGTTGATGCAAGATAGTATCCGCACATCAGAATCAATAGTCTAAGTGCTATTTGTTTATTGGTAAGTCTCTGCATAAGTCAAAAAATAAGGGGTAAAGTAGCTTCTGTCTGTTCAATAAATGCGTTTTTTATTTCTTCAAGGCTAGATATTTGAGTATCCATAGGGTTAGGTTATATTAAACGGGTGAACCGTTCTTTTGGCAAGTTTGAATTGGGCAGAGAGCTGATATTGATGTACGACAGATAATTTTCTGAAAGCGGGAATGATTAAGCATAGAGATAAATGATTAAAATAATTTATCTCTATGCAGTTATTACAAAAAAAATGTTATATAATTATCAGGATCTGGGGTGTTAGCTCAGTTGGTAGAGCAGTGGACTCTTAATCCATAGGTCTAGGGTTCGAATCCCTAACACCCCACCAATAAAATCAAAGGCTTAGAGTAAAATCTAAGCCATTTTTATTGTCTAAAAATAAAAATGGCGCACTTTTAAATAAACATCTACAATAAACCGCAACACATACCAGATTAATTGACCCAATGCCTCTACGGTATCCTCATCGAAGCGAGTGCAGGATGATTGACCATTTGGAGTGAATGACGAACGCTTCGGGTAAAGTCGTTACACTGAAAAGCTCTCACCACATCCACAAGTCCCTTTTACATTGGGATTGTTGAATTTAAACGCTTCATTAAGTCCTTCTTTTCTAAAGTCCAACTCTATGCCGTCAACGAATTCTATATCGTTTTTGGCTATGATGACTTTAACATCAAACTTATCAAACACGGTGTCATCTTCATTCAGTGTATCCGCGTAATCTAATACGTAAGCATAGCCTGAACAACCCGATTTTTTAACGCCTAATTTTAAGCCAACGCCTTTACCCCGTTTTTCTAACTGTTTTTTAATTTGACGTGCTGCATTTTCTGTTAATGAGACGGACATAATACCCTCTTATAATGGATTAACTAATATTTTTAGTTGTTTGATAAATTCAATAATGTCTGTTTTTGTCGTATGCATGCCTAAGCTAATACGAATGGCACTTTTAGCAAGACTTTCTTCTATTTTCATGGCACCCAGAACAGGACTCAAGTTTTCTGAGCCACTGGCACAGGCTGAACCACTAGACACAGCAAAGCCTTTTTTATCCAGTTTCATTAATAACATTTCACCATCAATGCCAGGTATTCCCAATTGCGTGGTATTGGGTAATCTCGTTGCTTGCTGAGCAAAGATAGTCAAATTAGGGATGGTCATTAAGTCTGTTTCAAGAAGCTTCTTTAAGCTTTCCAAGTGTTCAGTTCGCTGGCTAAGGTCATTTTTTGCAAGTTCTGCGGCTTTTCCGAAGCCTACTATCGCCGCTACATTTTCAGTACCAGCCCGAAAACCATGTTCCTGATCACCACCCAACAGCACAGGCGTTATGGGTGTACTTTTATCAAATATCAAGGCGCCACAGCCTTTAGGGCCGTAGATTTTGTGACTGGACAGTGACATTAAATGCACACCGAGTTGCCGAAACGACAGCGGGATTTTCCCCAAAGCTTGTATGGCGTCTGTATGCACGATTACCTTATGTTCTTTTAATATCTGAGCAAAGGACGCTACATCCTGAATAGCGCCGGTTTCATTGTTTGCCAACATGATTGAAACCAGGTCGGGCTTGTTTTTGATAACTTCATTAATCGCAAGCGAAGTAATGACGCCATTGTTATCAACGTCGATTAAATCCAGGACGTTGCCCGTGTTTTTCAGGCGAATTGCAGGCTCGGTAATAGAGGGATGCTCTATCGTCGAAATAGCCAATCTTCCTTGACGAGGCAATGAAGCTAATGCCAAATGATTAGCTTCAGTACCGCCACTGGTAAAGACAACGTGTGAGGGAGGCGCGTCAACTAATGCAGCAATTTGTTCACGTGCTGTATTAATGGCACTGTGAGCAATTCTGCCAGAGCGATATAACGCGGAAGGGTTGCCATAAAAGTCCTTTAAAAAAGGTAGCATTGCTTCCAGAACGTTAACATCGATAGGGGTTGTTGCATTGTAATCAAGGTAGATCATTCAGCTTATTTTTTTAAATCGCTAGTCCGCTGTATTTCGTTCACTGGAATGCTGCTTGCTTCCAATTTTTTGGCGATCTCTTGGTTTTCGTGTTTTTCAAGTAACTGACCTAAGGTTATGCCTTTTAGATAAGCTCTGATTTGATCACTTAAGCCCATCCAAAGGTCATGCGTTAAGCAGGCTTTTTCATTTTGGCAATTGCCTTCGCCACCGCATTTGGTTGCGTCAATCGGTTCATCGACTGCAGCAATAATATCGGCAATATTGATGTTATGGGCTTCACCTGCGAGTGTATAGCCTCCACCCGGGCCACGAATACCTTTTACCATATTTGCGCGGCGTAAGCGTGCAAACAACTGTTCAAGGTAAGATAGCGAGATCGTTTGTCTGGTTGCGATATCCGTTAAAGTGACGGGCTTTAGTTGACTGTAAAATGCTAAGTCAAGCATGGCTGTTACTGCGTAACGGCCTTTTGTAGTTAAACGCATGAAATTATCCCTCAGAAAAATAAGTATATTAGCACAAATATACTTAACCTATCGAAATAGTCAACTATATTTTATCTTTTTGGTTATTCTGTGACATTCTTAAAATGCCTCTGAGGATGTCCAGCTCTTTAACATCTAAATGCACGCGATTATAAATGCGTCGTAAACGGCGCATGATAGATTTTGATTTATCGGGATGGATAAAACCAATATCAGTTAAGGTCTCGTACAAATGCGTGTAAAAAGACTCCATTTGTAGAGTGGTTGCTTTTGGGGTTTTACCTCTATCACCAATAATAACGGGTGATTGTTGGCCGGCACTAACAAAGAGTTCGTAGCAAACGACTTGTACCGCAGCTGCAATATTCAAGGAGCTATAGTCGCTATTGCAGGGGATTCTGAGCAGGAAATGACATAAGTCTAATTCATGGTTTTTTAAGCCAGAGTTTTCACGACCAAAGATAATGCCGGCTTTTTGATGGTAGCCAACTGTGGTGATTTTCTCAGCACATTCTCTCGGAGTCATTTCTGGCCAGCTAATGGTTCGGCATCGGGCACTGGCACCGATGACAAGTTGGCAGTCACTAATTGCTTCTTGCAAAGTCGAGTATACGGTTGCTTTAGCTAAAATATCATCAGCACCGGAGGCTCTGGAGGTGGCGTCAGCGCTGGGGAATAGTTTAGGTGAAACTAAGCAGAGCTCAGTCATGGTCATGTTTTTCATGGCACGAGCCACAGCACCGATATTACCAGGATGACTGGTTTCGACTAAAATTATTTTAATATGTGACAGCAAGGGTGTCGTCCTTTGTTAAAAATAAGCAAAGTTTACCAAAAGATTTGTTATCATTGACGTTTTATCTGCTCATTGTTAATTTGTCTATGCAACCCATGTTAAATATTGCCATCCGTGCTGCTAGAAGTGCGGGTGAATTAATCCTTCGTTCAGCTGATAATGTTAGTCGTCTGTCTATTGATCAAAAAGGCAAAAATGATTATGCCAGTGAAGTTGATCGTATGGCAGAGCGCGAGATTATTAATATCATTAAAGCCGCTTATCCCGAACACGCTATCTTGGCAGAGGAAAGTGGTGAACACAAAGGCAATGATTTTGTATGGGTCATTGATCCTCTTGATGGAACGACTAATTTTCTGCATGGTTTTCCACAGTATGCGGTGTCTATCGCCTTAAGATACAAAGGCAGGTTAGAAGTTGGTGTTATTTATGATCCCTTAAGAGATGAGTTATTTACTGCTAAGCGGGGTGGTGGCGCTATGTTAAATAATCGTCGCTTGAGAGTGACAAATCAAAACAGCTTAAAAGGGGCTTTATTAGGCACTGGCTTCCCTTTTAAAACGGATAAGCATCTGGATGCTTATGTGGGCATGTTTAAGGCGTTAACAACTGAATGTGCGGGTATTCGAAGAGCGGGTTCTGCGGCTTTGGATTTAGCTTATGTGGCGGCGGGTCGCTTGGATGGTTATTGGGAGATTGGCATCATGGAATGGGATATGGCGGCAGGCATCTTACTGATTAAAGAAGCGGGTGGGGTGGCTACCGATTTCTCATTTAATGACAAATATATGGAGTCTGGTAATGTGATTGTGGGGAACCCCAAAATGCATCAACTGATGTATCAGTTGATAGAGCCTCATGTCACTGAAAATCTGAAGTAAGTCTTTTGCATGGCTTAGGCACCGCGAATAATACGCCTGTCTAAGCCATGGTAAAGTGATTGTCTTAGAATAACTCCAAGGCAAGCATAATAGCATCTTCACGGCCATTTACTGCGGGATAATAGCCTTTTCTAATACCGATCTCATTGAAACCTACATCCTCATACAAGGCAATTGCATGAGTATTACTCGGACGAACTTCTAAAAAGATAGTGTCTGCTCTACCTCGTGAGAAATCGATCAGGTGTTCTAGCATTTTACGACCGATGCCTTGTTTTTGTTCGGCGGGATGAACTGATATATTAAGGATATGCGCTTCACCGACGGCAATCGAGAGAAGGCTATAGCCTAATATTCTATCGTTATATTCACACACCCAGCAACTGTAACCGGCTTTAAAGCAATCAGTAAAAATATCTTCTTCCCACGGAAATTGATAGTTCTTTCTTTCTATTTCAAGGACGTATTTTAAATCTGCATGGGTCATTGTTCTTAATCTTAGCAGCTCTTTTTTAGAGACAGAATCAGGGAATACCTTAGCGTAGAATTCCTTGTCGGCATCATAAATGACCCAATTCTTTATTTTGTCCATGAGTCCCCTCATAAGTCACCTTCGAGTTTTGTAAATGTTTGTAGTGCGAATGATAAATCTACCCAGGCTTTGCTCTTTTCGGGCAAAAACCGGAGTAAATACGCAGGATGATAGGCGACTACAACCGGCGAATTATTAAACGTATGTACCTTGCCTCTGAGTTTAGCTAAAGGTTCATTTGTTTTCAATAAGGTTTGTGCCGCAATTCGACCTAGCGCCAAGATCATTTTGGGTTGAATCAGTTGGTGTTGTCTGTATAAATAATCGCTACAGTGCGCTATTTCATCCGCGTGTGGATCTCGGTTATTAGGTGGGCGACACTTAATGATATTGGCAATAAAGACGTCTTCTCGGGTTAAGCTAATGGCACGTAACATTTCGGTCAATAAGCCTCCGGCATTACCTACAAAAGGCAAACCTTGTTCATCTTCATGTTGACCGGGGCCTTCACCGACTATCATCCAGTCCGCTTGTTGATTTCCAGAGCCAAACACTGTGTTTTTTCGTGTTGTACATAAAGTACATTTTTGACAGTTCGCTACTTCTGCTTCTAAAAGAGTCCAGTTATCCAGTGATGGTGCTAAGTCAATGTGATCGATGACTGCTTCGGTGGGTGATTCGGAAGCAGCAGGTATTGATGTTCTGGATAACCAGACATCAATACCCATCGCTTCTAAATACTGTAAGCGAAGTTCATTGTCCACAACTCATCTCCGCTTTATATCCAAACATATCCAAACAAAGAAGTCATCGTTGCTTATAGCTTAAACTTCACCTTTTTGAGGATGTCTTCGCAGATTCGGGCTGTTGAGCTTATTAACTGCGTTGATATAAGCTTTTGCAGAAGCAATCACAATGTCAGTATCAGCTCCCAGACCGTTAACAATTCGACCTTCTTTTTCAAGGCGAACAGTAACTTCACCTTGGGCATCAGTGCCATTGGTGATGTTATTGACTGAATACAACTCTAAAGTGGCCTTAGAGTTCACCAGTTTTTCAATCGCTTTCAAACTGGCGTCTACGGCACCACCGCCTTCAGAATTGCCAGAGACTTCTTTATTGTCTATGCGGATAGTCACGGTTGCATTCGGTGTTTCACCGGTTTCTGAGCAGACTTTTAAAGCGACCAGTTTGACATATTCTTCTTCTGCGTCAAAACCGGCTTCTGAAATCAACGCCTGTAAGTCTTCATCAAAAATCTCATGCTTCTTATCGGCCAATTGCTTAAAGCGTGAGAAAGCATCGTTGAGTTCTTTCTCTGAGGTAAATTCAAAGCCTAATTCTGTGATTCGACTTTTGAAGGCATTTCTTCCAGAATGTTTACCGAGTACCATCCGGTTAGTCGTCCAGCCTACATCTTCGGCACGCATGATTTCATAAGTCTCACGGCTTTTTAAGACCCCATCCTGATGAATGCCCGCTTCATGTGCAAAGGCATTGGCACCGACAATCGCTTTGTTAGGTTGTACCGGAAAGCCGGTAATAGATGAAACCAGTTTAGAGCAGGTTAATATTTCTCGGGTATCAATACCCGTTTGGCAATTAAACACATCATGGCGTGTGCGAACAGCCATTACCACTTCTTCAAGTGAAGCATTACCGGCACGTTCTCCTAGACCATTAATGGTACATTCAACCTGACGAGCGCCATTCATTACAGCGGATAATGAATTAGCGACAGCGAGACCTAAGTCGTTGTGGCAATGTACAGAAAAGATGGCTTTATCCGAATTGGGTATGCGATTGATTAAGTTCGCAATAGTCGCTCCAAATTGTTGAGGCACACTATAGCCCACAGTGTCAGGTATATTCAGAGTTCTGGCACCTGCATCAATGACGGCTTCAAGGATGCGACATAGAAAATCTTCGTCAGAGCGCCCTGCATCTTCGGGTGAAAACTCCACATCGTCTGTATATTGCCGTGCCCGTTTAACGGCTTTAACGGCATATTCGATGACTTGGTCAGGCGACATTTGCAATTTCATTTGCATGTGTATGGGCGAGGTTGCAATAAAGGTATGAATGCGCGACCGATTCGCGCCCTTAAGTGCGGTTCCGGCACTATCAATGTCTTTATCCAAAGCTCTTGCCAAGCCACAGACTACGCTGTCTTTAATGACATTGGCAACAGCCTGTACGGAGTCAAAGTCACCCGGGCTTGCGGCTGGAAAGCCGGCTTCGATAACATCAACTTTAAGGCGTTCGAGCGCTCTTGCAATTCTAACTTTCTCTTCGCGTGTCATTGATGCGCCGGGGCTTTGTTCGCCATCACGCAAGGTTGTATCAAATATAATTAATTTGTCTTTCATAAAAACTCAATTCAAAGAGTTATATCAACGGTCTGGTTGATGTAATTGATAGGGGGTAACTAAAAGAGATGAAAAGTAAGTATCGATGCCCATTAGGGCAATAATCTTAAATAATGGCAAAGCGCTACTACGTGCAAATTACCTTGGGTAAGAATTGCACTCACTGGCTTCTGGGTAAAATTTAATGGGTGTCTAATAATCATGGTGATGACTATACGCTAATGATAAATTGCTCTCAAGAATATTTTACGATTTGCGTCCCTGTAAGCGACGTCTACGCATGATGAGTGTGACCACAGGGCCTGATATTGCATAAGCCAAAAATAATAAAAAGAGCATTGTTTCAGGTTGAGCCATGATAAAAGCAATGGCTAACATAATGGCAATCGCTACAAAAAACGGTACTTTGCCTTTTAAGTCGATTTCTTTAAAACTGGAGTACCTAAAGTTACTGACCATTAACAAGCCGGTGCTGAGGGTGAGTGCTATGCCAATGTATTTAAAGAGTTCGGCTGGGTAATTATGCTCTAACGAAATCCAGATAAAGCCGGCAAGAATAGCCGCAGCTGCTGGACTGGGTAAGCCTTGGAAATAGCGTTTATCAGCCGAAGTTAATTGGGTATTAAACCGGGCTAGTCTTAGTGCACCACCTGCCATGTGTACAAAAGCGGCAAAAAGTCCTAATTTACCTAAACTGGTAAATGACCATAAATACATGACCAGAGCAGGAGCAGCGCCAAAAGAAACCATATCCGACAGGCTGTCATATTGGGCACCAAATTCACTTTGGGTATTGGTTAAACGCGCCACCCGCCCATCCAAGCCATCCAGAATCATCGCCACAAAGATAGAAATAGCAGCGGTTTCAAAGCGGCCTTCCATGGCTGATGTAATGGCATAAAAACCAGAGAACAAGGCACCCGTAGTAAATAAATTAGGTAATAAATAAATGCCTCGACGGCGTATAGAGCTTTTTTCTGGAGTCATATGTCAATTAATCCTAAAGTTTTATAGACAGTAAAGATCTAAAGCTGAATTATACAATAGGCCAGACGATGGTATCTATTGTTTCGAGTTTTCTACTCTGATTTACAACTAAATCGTTGTTAATGCCGGGGATTGAAAGGAAACACCCTCCCAACCCTGTTCCATAAAGTTTCTAATATTTTGGTGGTCGGTTCCTTCGGGATTATTTAAGACATCAAGTCGATAATAATCACCGAATAAGTTTAAGGTCTGAGATTGATCAAGCTGATTCATTTTAGCAAAGGCGAATATTTTACATGAGCCTTCATTATTGCCTGCTTTATTGATTAAGCGGCTTTCTCCCAGACCGTTACTGAATTCGGTGGGTTGATAAGTATAGTTTTCAGTAATAATTTTAATGGTTTCATTAAAACTGACAGGTACGTTAGTCTTTATTTTTTCAAGGAGTACGCTAAGCGACATAAGTTAAGGCCTAAGGACAATAAGAGTGCTTTGGGTAAGGTATCGTGTTTAAGCTTTTTTCATGATTCTGGCTTTCTCACGTTCCCAGTCACGATCTTTAGAAGTGGCGCGTTTATCGTGTAGCTGCTTACCTTTTGCCAGACCGATTTCTAATTTAGCACGACCACTTTTCCAATACATGGAGAGAGGGATCAAGGTGTAACCTTTTCGTTCAACCGAGCCAATGAGTTTATTCAGTTCGTGACGGTTTAACAGGAGTTTTTTAGAGCGAATAGCATCCGGCTTGATATGTGTAGAGGCAGAAAGCAGGGCAGAAATATGTGCGCCTGACAACCAGGCTTCGCCTCGTTTTAATACCACATAGCTTTCTTTGAGCTGAACTCGGCCTTCTCGTAAGCTCTTAACTTCCCAACCTTCTAATACAATACCTGCTTCAAAACGCTCCTCAATAAAGTACTCATGCTTGGCTTGGCGATTAACGGCAATCGTTGCATTTTGCTGAGTTTTATTTTTTTGAGACTTTTTATCGGCCATAGTGGATAGAATTTTGAATTTTAAACTGACGTAACTGAATATTTTTGCTATTTTACCCGATATTATTAATAAGGTGAGTTTTTAATAGGCGCTCAAAATGACGGACACAAAAAAAACAGTTCATGGTGCATGGTCATCACGCTTTGCATTTATTCTGGCAGCCACCGGTTCGGCGGTGGGTTTAGGTAACATTTGGAAGTTTCCGTACATTACTGGAGAGAATGGTGGTGGTGCATTTGTTCTAGTGTATTTGTTTTGTGTGTTGCTAATTGGCATCCCCATTATGATTGCCGAGACCCTGTTGGGGCGACGCAGTCAAAAGAATCCCATTGAAGCTATGGAGATTTTGACAGAAGAAGCCGAGGCAGATCATAACTGGCATTATTTAGGCTGGATGGGTGTGATAGCGGGTTTGTTGATTTTATCGTATTACAGTGTTATTGCGGGTTGGGCTTCAGCGTATATCCTAAAGGCTTTTACCGGCAGTTTTCTTGATGCGGATGCGCTTACCATAAAAAAGATTTTTGATGATTTTGTGGCGAGTCCTATTCAGTTAATCTTTTGGCACTCGCTATTTATGCTGGCGACTATGCTGATTGTGGTGCGTGGTGTTAATAACGGGCTGGAAAAAGCATCCCAGTATTTAATGCCCAGTCTGTTTGTGTTGATCTTTATCTTAGTGGGCTATGCCATGACCACGGGAAGTTATTTTCAAGGACTGCACTTCCTGTTTGTACCTGACTTTAGTAAATTAACCGGTAATTCCGTATTGACGGCAATGGGTCATGCCTTTTTTACGCTCAGTTTAGGCATGGGGGCGATTATGGTGTATGGCTCTTATTTATCTAAAGACATATCCATTGCTAAAACGGCTTTTCTGATAGCGGGGGCTGATACGGTTGTCGCTTTATTGGCGGGTATCGCTATTTTCCCAATTGTTTTTGCTAATAATCTGCACCCTAATTCTGGGCCAGGACTTATCTTTGAAACCTTGCCGATTGCATTTGGTTCTATGACGGGTGGTTGGCTGATGGGTATTTTGTTTTTTGCGATGTTAGCGGTCGCTGCGTTAACCTCATCTATCTCTTTAATTGAACCTGCGGTGGCCTGGTTAGTTGAGAATAAAAGCTTCACTCGGGAAAAGGCCTGTGTATGGTCAGGATTAGCTACTTGGGCGTTAGGTTTGGGGACAGTATTCTCTTTTAATATCTGGTCGAGTGTTAAGTTCTTCGATAGAAGCATTTTTCAATTGCTGGATTACTTGACTGCTAATTTAATGCTACCTATTGGTGGTTTTTGTATTGCTGTGTTTTCAGGTTGGGTTATGAAAAAGCAGCACAGTGAGCAAGAGCTTAATATGTCGAACGAGACCAGCTATCAAATATGGAAGCTATTAATCAGTTATGTGGCACCCGGTTCAGTATTTTTAGTGTTTCTGCATGTCATAGGAGTGCTTTAAATGACTGTTGTCCAAAAAAGTGCCTTGATTAAGTTTTCGGCTCAGCAAATGTTTGAATTGGTGAATAATATTGAAGATTACCCGCTGTTCTTACCTTGGTGTAGTGCTAGTCGGATTATCAAGCGCGTAGATGATATCGTTGAAGCCGAGTTACTGATATCAAAGGGTGGCTTTAAAAAATCTTTTTCTACCCGGAATAAGGTTGATCCAGGCGGTAAGATAACAGTGTCTTTATTAGACGGCCCTTTTTCTTATTTAGAAGGGGTTTGGAACTTTATGCCGTTACGAGAGGATGCCAGTAAAATTTCGTTAGATTTAGAGTTTGAAATGTCGGGTAAATTGGCGAGTCTTGCGTTCGGCGTTGTTTTTAATCAGATCTGCAATACTATGGTAAGCTCTTTTACTGAGCGGGCTAAACAGATTTATGGTTGAGCGCTTGCTTGAGGTAGAGGTCGCTTATGCTAAGTCCGAGCAACAAGTGATTGTTTCAGTGGATATGCCGGAAGGTACAACTGTTCAGCAGGCGCTTAAGGCTTCAGGTTTATTGGAACGGTTTCCTGAGATTGATGCAGACGATTTAAACGTGGGTATTTTTGGTGCGGTGTGTAAGCCAGAGCAGTTATTAAAAGGGGGGGATAGGGTAGAGGTTTACCGTCCTTTGATCCATGACCCTAAAGATGCAAGAAGACAGCGAGCGACAAAACGTTGAGTGTTTGCGCAACATGAATCGATGGATAGCCCGGTAAGTCGGTCTATCCATCATCGTCTCTATTGATTTAAAAGGGCAGTTTGTCGAGGATTGACTGATCGGGTTTTACTTCAGGTTTGCTGGTTTTAGTGGCAGTATCAGAGCCTAGAAAGCCAAAAAGCCCCGTTATTTTTTCCCATAGCGTTTTATCCAGGTCACGTGCGGGCACGTCAACTGTTGTTTCGTTTGAAGGCTTAACGGCTGGAATGTTTCCTGGTTTAAAGTCGCCCTGAATTCCAACTATTTTGTCATTTTCGAAAAATAGTGAAACTTGTTTTTGTTCCCTGTTTTCGCCACTCGGTTGATTAGAATATAGGTAATACCAACGGTTTTTATGATAGATATCATCTAGCATGGGCGATCCCATAATAAACTGGACTTGACGTTTATTCATGCCGGGGCGGAGTTGATCAATCATGCGCTGCTCAATAATATTACCTTGTTGAACATCGATGGAGTACACACCGGGTAAATTATTCAGGATAGTCGAGCAGGACACCAAGGTCAGGCTGGTTAATAGACTTAAAGAAAAAAGCGACGTTCTCATTTCGGGCTGCGTAATTATTTAAAAGTCAAATCATACAGGATGTTAAATAATAATCCTATAAATCTGTCATGCTATTGACTATTAAAAAGGCTACAATAGTATTTAGATACCCAAATTTAGTATTTAAATGCCCACACGATGATTTAGCCGGAGATTAATATTGGAAACAGATGATTTAAGGAGTGCAGGCTTGAAGGTTACTTTGCCTCGGGTTAAAATTCTGCAAATTCTAGAAAAACAAGTTAATGAGCGGCATTTAACAGCCGAGATGGTTTATAAAATTCTGTTGAGCGAAGACGAAGAAATTGGATTAGCAACCGTTTACAGAGTGTTAACGCAGTTCGAAGCCGCAGGCCTGGTTACTAGACATCAATTTGAAGGTGGAAACTCAATTTTTGAATTGGATACGGGCGATCATCATGATCACATTCTCTGTATGAGATGTGGAAAAGTCGATGAGTTTACTGATGAGATTATTGAAGCCAGACAAAAAGAAGTTGCTGCAAACTTAGGCTATGAACTCACCGATCATGGTCTTTATCTATATGGGTTTTGCCCAAAGTGTAAGTCATCCTAATTTTCTTTAATCGTAATAGATTTCATGTTTAAACCTTTAATTTTTTATATTGGCTTGCGCTATACGCGAGCTAAACGACGTACTCAGTTTATTTCTTTTATCACCTTAACCTCTGTATTAGGTATTGCTTTAGGGGTTACTGCCCTTATTACGGTGCTATCCGTCATGAATGGGTTTGAAGCAGAGTTGCGTGAACGTATTCTGGGTATGACCTCTCATGCTACAGCCACCGGAAGGTCGGGGCAGTTAGATGACTGGCAAGCCCTTGATCAGAAGCTAAAAAATTATCCGCATGTTGAAGGTGCTGCGCCTTTTATCACCGGACAAGTGATGATCAATGCGGATCGGCGGGTCAGTGGGACTATGCTGAATGGCATCTTACCTGAGTATGAATCCAGGGTATCTGATGTCGCCAATAAAATGAAGCTAGGCAAACTTGCTGATTTAGTGCCGGGGGAATATGGCATTGTGTTAGGGCTTGAGTTAGCCAATTATTTAGGGGTCACCTTAAGCGATAAAATTACCGTCATCAGTCCACAGATTAATTCTACTCCGGCAGGTATTGTGCCTAGAATGCGCCGGTTTACGGTGGTGGGTGTTTTTCAGGTAGGTATGTATGAATATGATCGCAATATGGCGCTAATTCATATTGATGATGCGGCTAAGTTATTTCGAATGGACAATGCCGTTTCAGGCTTACGCATCAAATTGGATGATTTATTTAATGCGCCCAAGATTACCCATAGTTTGGCAACCGCACTTTATAATCAATATCAAGTCAGTGACTGGACCTTAGCACACGACAATTTCTTTAAAGCTATTCAGACTGAAAAACGGGTGATGTTTATTATCCTGTTACTGATTGTTGCCGTTGCTGCATTTAATATTGTGTCTACACTGGTGATGGTGGTGACTGATAAGCGAGGCGATATTGCAATTCTTAAAACACAGGGACTAACCTCTGGCTCAATCATGGGCATTTTTATGGTGTTAGGATCTATTATTGGTATCGTTGGAACGGCTCTTGGAACGGTCGGTGGAGTTTTGTTAGCGTTAAATGTCGAAACGATTGTGCCCGCGATTGAAAAACTATTTCAGGTGCAATTTATGGCAGCCGATGTGTATTACATCAGTGAGTTACCTTCTAAGCTGGTTTGGACAGACGTTTACGCAATTGCGGGTATGGCGTTCTTTTTATCCTTATTGGCAACGATTTATCCTGCTTGGCAGGCGTCCAGAATAAATCCAGCGGAAGTGCTTAGATATGAATAATACCAGTATTTTGACGTGTCGGCAGTTGACTAAACGTTATGACCAAGGCGGTCTGGATGTCGACGTGCTTAAGGGTGTTAATCTCGACATCAGCGTAGGCGAACGGGTTGCCATTATGGGGGCTTCGGGTTCAGGTAAAAGTACCTTGCTGCATTTGTTGGGCGGCTTAGAGAAGGCCAGTAGTGGTGAAGTTATTTTGGATGGCGTTGACATTAACAAAGTGAGCAGCGCTAAACTGGCTAAATTAAGAAATAAATCTCTGGGATTTATCTACCAGTCTCATCATTTGTTAGGCGAGTTTTCAGTGCTTGAAAATGTTGCCATGCCTTTGTTGATTGCTGGCGAGTCGGTTAAACAGTCTACTGTGCGAGCGATTGAATTACTTAAGCGAGTTGGCTTAGGACATCGTATTGAACATAAGCCCGGTGAACTATCAGGGGGTGAAAGACAACGTGCAGCGGTGGCTAGGGCGTTGATTAATAAACCTTGTTTAATATTGGCTGATGAACCGACTGGAAACCTGGACAGTAAAACGGCTGATCAAGTTTATCAGTTAATGTTAGAGTTGAATCAAGAGTTGAATGTTAGTTTTTTGGTCGTTACTCATGATCATGAGTTAGCGGCACGTCTGGGTAAAGTGTTGCACATGGAAGACGGTTTGATCGTTAGTTAATCGTCAGTCGGGTTCGATTGTCTATCCCTTGACGGAGCACATTTAAAGTTAAGCCGTTCGTGGTCGACTCAGTCGAACTATGAATGGCTTATTTGGGGCAGTCTTTACCGGGTACTCGTTTAAGGAGTTTAATGATTGTATCTGCCCTGTGCTTTCTGGCCGGACTTTTAGCGGTACAACAGTTTGCCGTTCTGCCCGGTAGCCCATGGTTATTCATGCTAACAACAGTGGCTGTTATTATGGCATGTCTGCGGTATGGGCGGTGGGTGTTTTTTATCACGGGTTTGTTGTGGGCAGTCTTGTTCGCTATGTCACGCTTAGCGGAGCGTTTACCTGAAGCGTTAGAAGGTATTGATATCCCAGTGACTGGGGTGGTCATTGATTTACCTGAACAGAATGAAAGGCAAACCCGCTTTGATTTTAAGGTGCTTCAGTCTACACAACCCCTCCCGTCTAAATTAAGATTAAGCTGGTATTTTCCTGATCAAGCCATTAAGTCCGGTCAACAGTGGTCATTTCTGGTTACGTTAAAGCGTCCGCATGGCGGTTTGAATCTTGGTGGTTTCGATTATGAACGTTGGCTGTTAACCCAAAACATTGGCGCGACGGGTTCTGTTAGACCTCATCCAAAACCAGAGTTATTAGGCCAAGAATCCGCTTGGCGTAGTATTGCGGTGTGGCGGCAAACTATTACGGATAGGTTATCCGATAGCCTATCGGGTAGTCCCAGTTTAGGCTTAATCAAAGCGCTAACCATTGGCGATGGCAGTGGTATCTCACATAACGACTGGGATATTTTCCGAAAAACAGGTACGACGCATTTAGTGGTAATCTCAGGATCTCATGTGGGCTTAATCGCTGGACTCGCATATTTTTTAGTGTTTAAAGTATGGGTTAGATTCGGTTCTATTCGCTGCTCACCGCAGACAGTTGCTGCGCTGGTTGCCATACTGGTTGCAGCATTTTATTCGGGATTAGCGGGCTTCTCAGTGCCCACTCAACGTTCGATGGTGATGTTAAGTGTAGTCATGCTGGCGACTATTTTGCAACGTAATAGCCGCCCGTTTAATGTGCTGGCAGTGGCTTTATTTGCGGTACTGATTTTTGATCCCTTGTCTGTGTTAGCGGTTGGTTTCTGGTTGTCATTTCTGGCGGTAAGCCTGATTGTTTATGTTGTTTCTGGGCGTTTAAGTACAGCGGGTTATTGGACAGAAATGATTAAAATCAATTGGGCTACATCGGTTGGATTGGCGCCGTTGTTAGTGTTATTTTTTCAGCAAGTCTCGCTAATCTCGCCGGTTGCCAATTTTATCGCTGTACCCATTATTAGCTTTATTGCGGTGCCCTTAGCCTTGATGGGTGTGGTGTTGATGTTTGGCTTGCCACTGATAGCGGCAAAACTGTTTTTTATAGTCGATCTGAGTTTACAAGGCTTAGTGACGGTTTTAGGCTATATGGCAGAATTACCCTTCGCAACGATTAATCATCCTCAGCCTTCTGTGTGGTCATTACTCTTTGCGGTGCCTGGTATTTTATGGTTGCTTGCGCCCCGAGGCATACCCAGTCGATGGTTAAGTTTAGTGCTGTTTTTACCGTTGATATTTACAGAATCAGAAAAGCCTGCTGTCGGTAGTATTAAAATGACGCTATTGGATGTCGGACAAGCTTTATCGTTAGTTGTGCAAACTCAAAATCATTGGCTGGTTTATGATACGGGAGCCAAGTTTTCGGATGATAGTGATATGGGTAAGAGTGTTTTGTTACCGTTCTTACGGCAGCAAGGTGCTGATGGCATTGATACATTAATCGTCAGTCACGGGGATAATGATCATATTGGTGGCGCTGTTTCCTTATTAAAAGGCTTGCCGGTACAACAGGTATTAACCAGTGCTATGGAACAATTAAAGGCTTATGCACCGATTAAATGTATTGCAGGGCAGACGTGGGAATGGGATAAGGTGAGTTTTACCGTTTTGTCACCCCAGCACGCTTTTGTTTCTGACAATAATAATGCCTGTGTTTTAAAAATTCAAACAGAGCAGGGGACTGTGTTATTGCCGAGCGATATAGAGACTTCAGCAGAGGCTTGGTTAATTGAGACTTATGGGGCTCAACTTAAAGCAGATGTTTTAATTGCTCCACATCATGGTAGTAAAACTTCCTCGACTGTTGATTTTCTCAAGGCGGTTCAACCGGAGGTAGTATTAATATCGGCGGGGTATAAAAATCAGTTTAGACATCCTCATCAAGACATTCTGACCAGGTATAACGATAATCATAGTCAGTGGCTTAATACGGCTTATAAAGGGGCTATTACGTTGAGTGTAAAAGACGGGCGTTGGTTAGTGCAGTCATTACGTGATACGGACGGTAAATATTGGAATAATGAGTGATGATGTTGTCTGAGGTATTTAATAAGTCATAAATACGCTCAATGGCTCTGGCATGACCAAAATCCTCATTGTGATCTTTAAGCGGTTTGCCTTGCATGGTTAAGCCTTCTTCCAGAATGAAATCTGTTTCGCCTAACGTTAAACTGTTGCCTTACAGTGAGGTTGAGTGATGCGTCCAGACATTACGGATTTGCGCTAACAGTCTATTTTTAATGTCCTCATCAAGATGATCATAAAAATATTTTTTATTGGACATAAACGGAATTGATTTTGGCTATCGATAAGCTTGGGAGAGCGAAAAGAATAAAGACTCTCCCTCACTAAGTCAATTAAGCTTACGGAACAAACTTCTCAACGGGATCGGAGAAATTATAGATACCCATTTTATTGGCTTCTGCACTGGTTGCTGTGACCTTAAATTTATATTTAATGCCGCTGGTTAAATTCGATATCGTACCTTTGGTTTTAGAAAATAATTTGGTATACCATTCGGCGTCGTCTGCGGGTGCGGGTAACGGAGTAAAGAGTACCAGATATTCACTTGCATGAGGGACAATGCCAATTTCAACAATCATTTCTCCTGGGTTCTTGCCGTAATGTACGTCAAAGGTCGGGGCATCTAATATACCAATCACCGTGGGTGTTTTTGAGATATTGAACCCAGAGCTATCCAGTTTGACAAGGTCGGTTGCTGAAACTTGATTAACGTGACCGCCTAAGCTGTTAAGAAGGTTTTCTAGCACTCGACGAGTCGCATTTTTATTCGCGGTGTCTTCTTTAGTACCATCTTTAGACTTGATTAAGGCGGCCATATAAATATTAATAGCGTTTTGAATCGTTGCTAAATCAGGTTGAGGCGCGGTAAAGTTGGGATTGTCGGTCATTTTTTGAACGATTTTTTGAGCGTAGTTGACTAACTCATTATCCCTAAACTTACCAACACTGATGGTTGCCTTTTGTGTTCTCATAATTCCCTCGATTGCGCCCGTAAATGAGCATTAATTGTTGAAGT
Organism: Methylococcales bacterium; assembly: GCA_003584865.1. Lineage (GTDB taxonomy): Bacteria > Pseudomonadota > Gammaproteobacteria > Methylococcales > Methylomonadaceae > Methylobacter_C. The sequence continues at coordinate 939 of QVQE01000120.1, read as the reverse complement.
CCAATTCAAAATCCCTGTAACAGTCAGTACTATTTGAGTGTTAGCGGCTTGAGTATAGCCCCCCTTTTCAACAAATACACTATAAATATAATGTTAGAGACCATGAGTTAAAATCAGTTCGAGCGGTTCGGTATTTAAAAGCTCTTTTGCCAGAGAATAATGCCGTGAAAGCAGTTGAGATTACAGGTGATGAGGTCAATAAGGTAGTAGAGTAGGGGAGGCATACTCTAAAGGTTGTTGCCGGTGTTCTAAAGGCGATTGTTATTGGCGTGTCGGCAACATGCGATGCAGTAAAACCAATCGCTTTTGGAGCATCGGCAACATGCGATGCAGTAAAACCAAGCGCTTTTGGAGCATCGGCAACATGCAATGTAGTAAAACCAATCGCTTTTGGAGCATCGGCAACATGCAATGCAGTAAAACCAATCGCTTTTGGAGCATCGGCAACATGCAATGTAGTAAAACCAATCGCTTTTAGGGCGTCGGCAACAGGCAATGCGTTCAAGTTCTTGTGGGCTGATTTAGCCTCAATAATACTGGCATTATCTACCCTTTCAGTCTTCTATAAGTTATCCCCAGAACCTGTGGATAACTTTGTGGATTACCGGTTGAGTAACCCTCTAACTGTCTAATTTTCATTAAAATTAGTTAGATTGTCTAATCCTTATACAGTTTGTTAAGTTAATTATAAATCAATGAGTTATATCTTATTTTGTAATATTCGGGATGAGTTTTTCGCTTTAATTGTGGTAACATACTAATAACAATCCCTCAATAAGTATTTGTGGGTAACTGTATGACTTTACCTTATTCATTTTCATCTGGACTTTTACAAGGAAAATAGGCGATAACAATGGCACAATTTACAGTGACGGGTGAGATTGATCCCTTTTTGCATATCAGTTTAGTCCGTGGTGAAAAGATTTATTGTGAATCTAA